>VGNF01000028.1 GCA_016866195.1 Chloroflexota bacterium
GGGGCTTCCGATTCGTTCAGCGAATCGGTCGCGGACCCATCATTGGGGACGATCGTCGGACCACTACATTGTTTTTCGTCCTGGGATGGGTCATGCTCGCCTTGTTGCTGCTTTGGCCGGCCATCTTTTTTCCCCTTGTCTGGATCTCCCTTTATTTCATCCTGGAGACGATAAACGTGTGGCTGGGCCATCCCTCGCTACCTGAAAAAACTGCAAGCGGAAATTGGAAAACGGTGATTGCGCTTTGGCTTGGCGTCCTCCTTACTGCATTTTTCTGGGAGATGTGGAATTATCTCTCCTACCCGAAATGGATCTATCGGATCCCATGGGGCGACTGGCTGCATGTATTCGAGATGCCGCTGTTGGGATATGGGGGCTATCTGCCGTTCGCCCTTGAACTTTATGCGATTTATCATTTTCTCCTGGGTGTATTTGGACTGAAAGGACCCGGTTACCTCCGTCTTGAGCGTGAATGATCATACTGCTGCATTTGCTTTGATGATTTATGTCACCTCCAGCTTACTGATGTTTTGCCTATAATTTCCAGTGGCAGATGTTCAAATGTGGAGGACCACATGGCAAAGCTCGATGATTTGGTGAATGACTTCCTGGCTCAGAAAAAGATCGCTGTCGTTGGGATTTCCGACAGACGGGACACCGGATGCAACCTGGCCTACCGGAACTTTAAGAAGAACGGATACCGGGTTTTTGCGGTCAATCCACACATCTCGACTTTTGAGGGCGATACCTGTTACCCGGATTTGAAATCCATCCCCGAAAATCCGGATGCCGTCTTCCTGTTGACAAATCCCACGGTGACCGAGCAAATCGTTCAACAATGCGTTTCGCTAGGGATCAGGCGCGTTTGGATGCACTGTATGATGGGGACCAAGCCGGGCCTTGCGCTTGGAATGACAAGCGTCTCGCCTTCCGCGGTGGAATTGTGCAACGCGAACGGAATTACGGTAATTCCCGGCTCATGCCCGAATCAATTTTTGAAACCGGACATTGGCCACGCAATGATGCGCGGGCTTTGGCGTATGTTCGGGTTTATGAGAGTGAATTAAGAGTCAGGTATATTCCTCGGCCATAAATCTTTCGAATCCCGACCTTGTCAGGCGGGTCAATTCCTCGAAAAGATCGGGTTCCGGTTTCTTGAAATTGAAGCACGATTTTCCCTGCATGCGTTTCTTCAATGCGGGGGAAATTCCCTTGAGAAGTTCGGGGTACATATACACGGGCATGAGATAGAACGAGACATAATTCTTCTTTACCTGTACCGAACTGAAAAACAGGCTCTTCTTCCATTTTTCGTTGTACTCGCCTTCAAGTTGAAAGATGCCCTTTGTATTCATGGCGAGGGTCAATTTTGTCGAATAGGGGACGAGGATTGCCTTGAGTTGATTAAATACATCCTGGAATTCCATTTTCGTCGGCATGGCGGCTCCCTCTAGAGCGAGACAAGGATTTTTATGAATATCAAATCACCGAAGAAGTTGCCATCCGGATCCACTGCCTGCCAGGCACTTTCATACGGACCTTCGACGGACGGTGCAACAAACAGAACGCGCAGTGCGGCTTGTGCGCCGGCCCGGGCTGGAAAGAGCGGTTGAACTTCTGCGGCGCCAAGTGTATCGCCTCCCACCCATTTCAGGTTGTACGTCCCATCCCAATCGCAGGTACCCCTGTTCGAGACCAGCCATTGCTTGTCGATCGCGGAACCCGGCGATATGAGCGAGTTGTCCGGGATGGTGAGATCCTCCAGAAAACTCAGATCGTTGATGCATGGGCCGGGCAGGGTGGCAGTTCCTGTTGCGGTAAGGAAGGGGGTGAATAATACCGGAACCGGCGTGGTGGTGGGCAGGACCTGTGTTGGGCCGGGCTGCGTGGGGGGGCGAAATGGAGTGGGAGTTTCGCCTGGAGAGCATCCGAACAACAGAGTGCCTGAAACGACTATATAAACAGCTGCATTTTGCCGTGAGATGCGAAATCGCCTTATGATGCGCGGGACCGTTTGGAAGAAGCGGGACATGAGAAAATGGACACGGAATTCCGTGTCCATCCATTTTACGACTCCTCTTCGGCTGCGCCGCCTTCCTCTGCACCCAGGTCCAACGGCAGCGCGATTTCTCCGCTGAGCGATTTCTGCCGGATCACCCCCTCGATCTCCGCCATCAAATCCGGGTTTGAGCGCAGGTAATCCTTGGCGTTTTCCCGTCCCTGACCGATGCGCACATCACCGTAGGAGAAGAAGGCTCCGCGCTTGGTGATGACGTCGAACTTCGTCGCCAGGTCCAGGATGTCGCCGGATTTCGAGATCCCCTCATTGAACATAATGTCAAACTCAGCCGTGCGGAATGGGGGTGCGACCTTGTTCTTCACCACCTTGACGCGGGTGCGATTGCCGATGACCTCCTCGCCCACTTTGATTGCCTGGATGCGGCGCACATCCAGCCGGGTGGAGGCATAGAACTTGAGCGCCTGTCCGCCGGTGGTGGTTTCGGGGTTGCCAAACATCACGCCGATCTTCTGACGAAGTTGATTGGTGAAGATCACGGCAGTCTTTGTCTGATTGATTGCACCGCTCAGCTTGCGCAACGCCTGGGACATCAAGCGGGCCTGCACCCCCATACTGGGATCCCCCATGTCGCCTTCGATCTCCGCTCTCGGGACCAACGCGGCAACGGAGTCGATGACGATCACATCCACCGCGCCGGAGCGGACAAGAGTTTCCGCAATCTCGAGCGCCTGCTCACCCGTATCCGGTTGGGATACGAGCAAATTATCGATATCAACACCGCAGCGCGCTGCATAGACAGGATCGAGGGCATGTTCCATGTCAATGTACGCGGCGGTTCCGCCCATACGCTGGGCTTCAGCCACAATGTGCTGACAAAGGGTGGTCTTCCCGGAGGATTCCGGCCCATAAATTTCCATGATACGGCCGCGCGGAACCCCGCCGACACCCAATGCAATATCCAGGGAAAGGGAACCGGTCGGAAAGACCTCGGTCACCATCCCCTGAGCCTGACCCAGCGGCATGATCGCGCCTTCGCCAAATCGTTTGAGGATATCATCCACGGCTTTGGTCAATACGGCGCGTCTGGCGGTTTCGGCACCGCTTGGGGTTTGTTCGGTTTCACGAGCGGCTGATGATTTTCGTGGCATGGCTAATTCTCCAGTACAAGAATAAGGGTTACAGGACCTTTCCCTGCAAGTTTGACGATCCTCTGCGGAAAGGATGCATGTGGGCGAGAGTATAGCACAGATGTTCTGTACGTCAAGGGAATTGATGACCGGATGTTTAGGGAGTTGGCGTGACGGGAAGCGGGATGGGCAGAAAGTCCAAGGCCGGAGCCGGCGGGCGTTCTAAATCGAATCCGCTCTCCCCTTCGAAGGTAAAGTAACTAACCTGACCTGGGAAGATTTCCAGCCAGGTCTGATATTCCCTGTCTTCGAATCGGAGAGAGATTTTATAGATCCCCGCAGGAAGATCGCCCAGCACCAGGTTCTCGTTATAGTATGGATCCGGGTTGATCGCGCCACCGGACCCATAGGTCTTGACGAGGTAATTCTCCCGCGTTCCCTCCCGATTCAAATTTACCACGAACGAGTTCAGGGTCTTCCTCTTGGTATCGGTGACGCGGCCCGCGAGCACTCCCCATCCTTGCGGGGGTGCGATCCACAGTTCCGGATTGTATGTGTCTTGAAACGAATTGTTGGGATACCGCACTTCAAAATGAAGGTGTGGACCGGTGGTGGCTCCGGTCGCGCCCACGAGCCCAATGGTCTCGCCGGTTTTCACATGCTGCCCGACCGTGACGGAAATTTCACTCATATGGGCGTAGATGGTGTAAAGCTGGTTCCCATAGTAACCAAAATCATGGCGGATTCCCACGGCCAAACCGTATGGATCGCCCTCATTTCCCGGAGTTTCTGTGAACAAACCCCACCCGACCCATACCACCGTGCCGGGACCGGCTGCCATAATGGGGGTCTCTTCCGGGGTGGGAATATCCACTCCGGTGTGGACGATGTTCGGTCCAAAGAATACACCACCATATCGGTAATCCGGATTAGGCCAGTTCACCTGGTCTGCCGCAATCGGTCTGACAAAATAGAAATGGTCGTATGGCGAGACACTCCAGGGAATGGGATATAACGGGGGCCGCCATCCCGAGATCGGTTCAGCTCCCGGAGTGGGGAGACTGAACAGGAAAGGCACCGGAGAGGGTGTCACTCCTGTGAATATCGGGGCGGCAATGAATTCATTCTCCGAGATATCGAAAACCGGTGTGGGTGTGGCCCGACCGCTTTGTGCACAAGCAGCCGCTGTGCCAATCCCCACCAGGCAGATGAGGCCATAAAAGTATCTCATTGAGGGATGATCGTAGGTGGCGTGGGTGTCGATGTGGGCGTGGAAGTCGCGGTCGCGGTGGAGGTCGGTGGACGGGTGTTCGTGGTCGTGGGGGAAGGACCCGGTGTGCGTGTCGGTCGCTTGGTCTCGGTTGGTGAGGCAGTGATCGTGGGTGTCAATGTGGGAGGGAGAACCGCTGTGGGAGTGATCAGCGCCTCGGCGGGATATAGCTCAAGCATCGCGGAATACCAGTCCATTCCGTCGGTCAGCGCAAATTCCGTGAACCGTGTGCCGGCGTAATAATTCCGCCAATTGGGCAGAGAGGGTAGTCGGTTCCATCCATATGCGGAGGCCAGCGCGGTCAGATCCACCCAGTAGCCTGCGGGTATTGGGGCATAGGTCCCGCCCTGTTCGTAGGTCCGTGGATCGAGTTCGTAGCGTGCGTTGAGATTCCAGGGCGAAGATTGGATTGGTTCACCCAGTGAACCATCCTGTGTGGTGCAGCGAATGTACAGACGCCAATATGTATGTGCGCCAATATCCTCCCTTACGGTCACCATCCAGCCGGCATTGGACATCAAGGTATTCAGGGCAAAGGCTCTGCCGGTATACAGCCAATCCTCCCCCAATCCGGGTTCGAGGGAGGTAGTGAGCGGGATAAAGGCATTTTCAAGGTTGGCTAGGGCATCCCAGCCGGTCTCGAACAGGACTCTGGCCCGCAGTGCGCTGAAGGATTCATCCACCAGATCATGTAATTGGGGGAAAGGAGCCTGCAGATTCTCGAGGGGGACGAGGTACCAACGTTGGCCGGGAATGTCTCCCACCGGTGTGAGAACTGGAGACCAAAGGGCTGGGGGTGTGATTTCTGATGCCCGTTTGAATACTTCCAAAGTGGGGTTGGGCAACTTTGCGGTTCCCGAAACCAGCCCGCGCACATTACCTTGCAATGGAATGGGTGAAAGGAGAAGCGATCCATTTAGATCATACGCGATTAAATACTGGCGATTGGGCGCCGAGGTGACGGCCATGATGCGATTGGACGATTCATCCCAGGTTCCCCAGGTACCATCGCCGATCCATCGGGCAGCGCGTCGGGGATTGCCTGCCTCCCAAACATGCAATCCACTGAAGCCAATGCTTTGTGAGGCGGTAGTCCAGATTAATTTGGAGCCGTCGGTATTCCATACAGGATGGGATTCGGATGCATCTGGTGAAAGGCTCAGATTCTGATAACGGTCCTCACCGGTGAGATCCAGGTCCGCCAGCCAAATATCGCTGTCTCCGCTGCGAGTGGAAACGAAGGCCACGTGCCGGCCATCCGGCGCCCACGCCGGAGATTGATCCGAGGCGGGATGCTCGGTCAGGGCAATCACCTCATTTACCCCATCCGACATGGATACGACTGCGAGCTCAAGGTTATCGTTCTTGTAGGTTTCGAACACGAGCCATTGACCGTCGGGGGACCAGGAAGGGGAGGAATCATAATCCGGGGAATTCGTTATCTGACGGACAACCCCGCTTTGCAGATCCATGAGATACAAATCCCAATATTTGTTTCGATCGGAGGCGAAAGCCAGCCTGCTGCCGTCAGGGCTGAGCGCCGGCGCGATATCGTTCCAATCCCCGGAGGTAATTCGCGTCATTGGGTTTCCTGCTTCATGAGAAACGAACAAGTGGGCATATCCATTTTCTTCGATGGATAGAAAAGTCACGGAACGCCGGCTGCTCGTGTCAACCGCTGAAGAAGGAGAGGGGAGGGGAATATCTTGGGTCGGATTCGGTATGGTAGTCGGCTGGGCTTCTTGGTTACAAGCCGAAAGGAGGATAATCCCCAAAACAAGGACAGGGGATAATCGCCGGACAGACCATGAAGTTATCAATCCCGATATCCAAGCCGTGACTGGATTGGATTGTGTTACAAGATCGTTCTTTGGATGCATCATTACGATGGATTTCAACTGGATGTCGATGATGACGGGATTATGTCAAAGGTATGAGTCTGCGGATCCTGGGAGGGTCCCTCTGGATAATACAAACGCGCCTTCAACGTGTACGGATTGCGAATCTCACCTCGCAAGTGCATGGTGAACTCGAGTTTCCAGGACAGCGGTTCGACAATGCTGGTGGAGGCGATCTCCTCGTCGAGGGAATTGACCAATGTCACCTCGATATACGGCCTTTTTTGAAATGGGGTGACCTCCAGATTGATTCGAAGCCGCCTGCCGTCCGGGTAGGTCTGGACAGAAAGCCCGGTGATGCGGGTTTCCTCGGGCAGGCTGCGAGTAAGGTTGTCCTCGGGAAGGAAGAAATCCATGGTCATGGTCTACTCGTCGAAAAGGAAAGTCGCCTCGGCATAGTAACGCACGCCTCTCTTCTTGACCCGTTCCTGAATCCAGCGCTGGAGATACTCCTCCTTGTATTCCAAAGATTTGCCGCTGGAAAGTTCGTGCAGAGGATAGTTCAGGTGGAGGAGGCGCGGAGATACCGTAAAGCGGGTGATTCCGGTGGGGATGACCCACCCTTTGCCGACCGTCTCCAGCAGCGATTGAATCTCAAAGCGGGGGAAGATGACCAACGCACAAAGATCCGCATACATAGTGCGGAAGGAGTCAATCAACGTCTGGCTGGTCCGATCGAAGGAGCCGTTTTCCTTGTAGCTGTTGACCACCTCATGCAGGGATCGCACCAACTGTTCCAATTCATTCGGGATTTGCACCAAAAACAACTTCCCATCCACCGTGCGGATCTGAACCGGCAGACTGGAAGGTGCCTTCATTGATTTGTGTGTGTCCACCTGTGTGACATCCAGGTCTTTTGCGCGGCGGATGTTTCCCAGCAAGGTCCTTGCCTTGATGTCCCATACGACGTGATTCCAGGTCATGAGCGAAACATGCGGATCCTGAGGACTCACCACCTGGGTCACCAGATGAGGAAAACCCATCTCTTTCAACGAGGTGACGCGATTGGCGCCATCCAGCACCATGTTGCGATTGGTTCCATCCTGCAGTGGCATGACGATGGGAGGATTGCGCAGAATACCCTGCGCGCGCAACTTTTCCACCAACGGTAGTGTGCGTTGATTGTCGTGATCCTCGTGTAAGATGATACTTTCAATGGGAAGGATGCGCAGCGTTGGCAGGCTGGGCGTCAGCATGGCAGGAGCATACCACAATCCATTTGCTCATTCAAACACGGATGCGTTTCAAGGCAGCCAAAAAATCCGGCGGATAGGGAGCTTGAAAGATCAGCGTTTCATCCGTTGAAGGATGGTGAAACTTGAGGCTGTGGGAATGCAGCGCCGGCCGGTCGATCCAATCTGTTTTGAGGGTCCCATACAGCTCGTCGCCCAATACAGGATACCCCAATGCGTAGGCGTGGACTCGAATTTGATGGGTTTTGCCGGTCACTGGCATGGCCTCCACCAGTGCGTGCTGTGGATGGCATTCCAATACTTTGAAGTGGGTTTCCGCGCGTACTCCCTTGTGGTCGTCGACGACCGTGCGGTGCTTGTGACCGACGTTCACTCGCAGAGGGTAGCGGGTCGTCTTTTCCACCCACGCTGGAGCGCCATGGAGGATGGCGTGATACCGCTTCTCCACGCGATGGCTTTCAAATTGAAGGCTCAGGTGGCGGTGTACCTCTGCATTCAACGCGAAGAGCATCACCCCGCTAGTCGCCTTGTCCAAGCGATGGACAACCCAGATTTTTGGATGCTGTTCTTCGAGCAGGCGAACGAGATAGGGAGCGTCCTTCTGCCAGCCCTCCGGCAGGACCGGCAAACCGGCAGGTTTATCCACCACGATCAGAAACTCATCCTCGTAAATCACATCCATGGTTTCAGGCCTGCACAACCGGCTCAGAGTCAGGTTGCTTGTACAGCGTGCGGTATTTTCTATGATGGTTGATCGCCAGCGACAAACAGGAGATCGACCCTCCGAAAAAGAAATAACTGTTCGTCAGAATGCTGGTGATGAGAAAGAGTACAAAGAAAAGGAAGAATTCCATGGCTGAGGTGCTGAACATTAACCAGCGGCGGTAACTGATCTTTCCTTCCAGTCCTCCTTTGATTTCGACCATATACAGAAGGTGAAACGTGCGAAAATGTCGGATATGAACTCCCACTTCCACGAGAATCAAGATACCCAGCACAAACAGATATCCATGGAGAAAGTAGATCCGCGAGAACAACCACCAGAAAATCAGCAGCATTCCGTTCGTCAGCAAGAGCATCAGCAGGTGTCTCCTCGAGATCGGGTAGAGGGCATCCACGTCCTTTTCGAATTGAGGGGTCAGTTCGAAGCTGCCCTCAAATTCAAAGTGGGAATTGGTCCGGTATTTGCGGGCAGAGGCAATGGTCATGCCGTAATCGCTGATGTAGATCAACGTCCAAAGGATCATTCCGATCCAGGGGTTGAGAAGCAGATAATATTCCATGGCGGGTCTCCGTGAATGGATCTGTCGTTGATTTTACTTTGGTTGAAGTGCAGGGGATCTGCCCTTGACATTAACGTTACGTTAGGGTTTATATTGGCGGCATGTTCACAGTCAAACAGGTTGCCAGAGTCGCGGGGGTTACCCCGCGCACCTTGCATCATTACGATGAAATCGGGCTACTCAAGCCGTCTCGAGTGGGCGCTAACGGGTACCGTTACTACGGAGAGGAGGCCATGCTGCGCCTACAGCAAATACTCCTTTACCGCGAATTAGACCTGCCGTTGGAGGAAATCCGGAAGATCCTGGGTCGGCGCGATTTCGATGTGCTGGCTGCCTTGGAGGATCATAAGAAGGCGCTGGGCAGACGGATCGAACGAATGAAACAGTTATTAACAACAGTGGACAAGACAATCGACCATGTGAAAGGAAACAAGAAAATGAGCGAACAGGGACTTTTCGAAGGATTTAGCGAAGAGGAGCAGGAGCGGTATGCTCTCGAGGCGGAAAAGTTGTACGAACCCGAGACGGTTCGGGCTTCCAACCGAAAATGGAAAGGCTATTCGGCTTCCAAAAAGGAACAAATCCTAGCGGAAGGCAAGGCGATCTATTCGGATCTGGTGGCTGTCATGCCCAAAGGGGCGCACAGTCCGGAAGCCCAGGCGATCGTGGAACGCTGGCGTATGCACATGGATTATTTCTGGACCCCCGATCTCGATCAATTGTCCGGACTCGCACAGGGGTACAACAATGATCCGCGCTTCAAAGCAAACTTCGACAAACTGCACCCGAAGCTGGCTGAGTTTATGCGCGAGGCTGTGAAGATTTATGTCGCACGGAAGAAAGGCAAATGAAGGTCGGGCGGCTGCAAGGCCGCCTGATGGTCTTAACTGCTTGCACCACTATATCGCTTTACCCCCACTTTCCAAACGCTTGAAGCCGCCAGGAAGCTTGCGATGCCGATCCCGATGAATGTCACTACCGAACCGAGGCCGAGCTCGCCTCGAAGCGCCTGGAGGGGAATCGTGGTTGCGACCGCGATCGGGATGAGATAGGTTACGATGATCCTTAACCAAACCGGGTAGACAGTCACCGGATACCGTCCGGCGTCGAGCAGGGCCTGCAGGATGGTGACGTTGTTGTCGAACTTGGTGAACCAGAAGGTGAAGGCGATCAGCACGATCCACAGACTGTAGATGACGATCGTGCCGGAAACAGTCAGCAACACGAAGTTGAGAATACTTACCGCCGTCGCAGTCGCTCCGGTCATCGCGACGCCGACGGCGATCAGGATGAATGCGAGCACCAGGTCCCAAATCCGCCAGACGGTGATGCGTGAAAAAGTGACCAGGAACATGCTGTTCACCGGTTGCAGCAGTGTGTAATCCAGCGATCCATCGCGCACGCTCTGGTTGAACTTTTCGGTGTTCGGCCAGATCAGGGCGGCCATCATCGTATTGACCAGACGGAAGACGCCGAGCAAAGCGATCAATTCCCCAGGCCCCCAGCCTCCCAGCGTCTCCGTATTGTTGAAGATGATCGACAAGCCGAGCAGTTCCCACCCCAGCCACATCAGGTTAAGCAGTATATTCACCACGGTGTCCGCGCGATAGGCGAGCGACATCTGGATATTCACCTTTAGGAGCGTGGCGAGGAGTCTGAAGTACCGCATGATCATGCTCCCACCGCCGAATATCGGCGGACACCCTCACGCCAAACCCAATTGAAGAGGCCGATGGATATCGGCAGCCAGAGGATCCCGGCAAGAAAACCTTGGATGATCTCCTCCGGGGAGAGTTTGCCCAGGATCAATTGAATGGGGAAATACAACGAAAGCTGGAAAGGCAGGTATTTCGCGACCTCCTGAACAAAATCCGGCATGAGAGGAAGTGGGACGAACTGACCGGAGAACAACAGGAAGATCGCAAAATAAAATTCGCTGATCGAATACACGCGCGTGGTCCAGAAGGCCAGGCTGGTGACGGCTGCGGATAGCAGGAAGCCGATGATAAATCCCAGGGCCATGGCAGGGATGGATAATGCCATGTTCAACCAGGTGACTCCGCTGTAATCCGGGCGGAAGAGCGCAAATAGGATGATCCAGATCGGGGTCAGACCCATCAGGGAGAGCGCCTTGAAGGCGATATTGTTGACCAGTGTGTTGGTCAGCATCGGATGAATCGGCCGGATCAATTCCCCGGATAGCGAGCCGTCCTGCACCTTGTAGGCGAAGATGTGCAGGATGATGTTGCTGGTGATTTGATCCACGATCAACAGCGTCATGTAATAAGTGATGAAGTCGTTGGTTGTGAATCCGTTCACCTCACCGCGGCTGGCGGCGATGCTGGTCCACACGGCGAGGTAGATCACCGGGGAGACCAGAAAGTACAGCAGGTACATGATCAGGTTGGCGCGGTACTGCCATTGTTCCGCCCAGTTGACCTGCCAGAGTCGCTTGAAGATGTTGACCATAAATACTCCATCTCCGCGCTGAGCGGAGTGAGGACGTGTCTTTCGTCCGAACGCAGTCGAAGCGCCCTGCGACTATGCCAGCACGGCTAGTCGGCTCCACTCAGCGCGGATGCCTATTGTTGGAATGCCTGCTCGATGACCGATTCGATCGGGGGATCGGTGATCGTGATGTCGTGGATTGGTAAATCAGCCAGCAGTCGGGAGGTCACTCCAGTTACGTCTCCGGCATTGACCTGGATGTAACGCTTCTCCAGATCCTCTTCATTCGGGACCTCGATCCCGTACCCGCTTAGGTCATGGGTGTCCGCATCGGCGAGCATTACCCCGATCAATTTGAACGGGGCAATGCGGCGGGAGAGATCGGAAATTCCACCGTCATATTTCAATTCACCGTGGTGGATGATGAGGATTCGTTCGCACAGGGCGGTTACATCTGCCATGTAGTGGCTGGTCAGCAGGATCGTGGCGCCGGTGCGCTGGTTGTATTCGAGCAGGAACTCACGGATGCGCGCCTGGCCGGTGATATCCAGGCCGATCGTGGGTTCATCCAGAAAGAGCACCTTAGGGCGGTGAAGCAAGCCGGCGGCAATCTCACATTTCATGCGTTCCCCGAGAGAGAGGTTCCGCACCGGTTTCTTCATCAGTGGTTCCAGTTCGAGCAACTCATCCAGTTCCTTATAGGTTTTCTTGTACTCATCATCTGGGATTCGATAAATGGCTTGATTGAGCAGGAACGAATCGGCTGCGGGGATGTCCCAGGAGAGTCGGTTGCGCTGTCCCATCACCAGGGTCATCGAACGTAGGTATTCCGGTTTGAGCTCCCATGGAATGAAGCTCAATACGGCGGCCCCTCCGCTGGTGGGATGCAGCAAACCGGAGAGCATCTTGAGCGTGGTGGTCTTGCCGGCGCCATTCGGCCCGAGGAAGCCTACAATCTCTCCCTGTTCGATTTTGAAACTGACCTCCTGTACGGCTTTCACGTCCTTGTATTTGCGCTTGAAGAAACTTCGTACCGCCGCGCCGAATCCCCCTTCGCGTTCGGGCACTTTGTACGTTTTGCTTAACCGGGTGACAAGTATAGGTGATTGGTGTGCCAAAAAATCGCTCCTGACTGGAGGAGCGATTTTATCATCGATGATCAAAGCGCTGGAACGTGCAATTTCATGGGGTCTTAACGACAAAGTTTTCGAATAAAATGTCGGTGCCCTCGTAGCCCTCCTTGTACGAGCCTGAGATCAGGCCCACTTTCCCCTCGGTAAATTGATCGTCTGTAGCCTGCAGTAAAAGCGTCCCATTGGCATACAATGACAGGGTATTCCCGATGCATTCCCCGCGAATGTGGTTGATTGCTTCGCCGGGGTGGATCGCAGGGTTGGGAGACCAGATTTCGATGTCGGTCAGAAAGGTCCGCTTGCTATTGACGAATTTACCAATGGCTGAGTATTGTTGAGTCGAGATCCACAGGTAGTACATGTTGGATCCCTCCGGCGTATCTGACAGGCGGCAAACTATACCGAATTTATTCTGAATCGGACCGCCGTGCTTGGTTGTGTCCACTTCCACGATGACGTCTGCGGGTGTGTTTTCGATGGTTGGGGATCCGAAGTAATCCCATTCGGCGCCGGTGACATGAATACGGTAACCGCCATTGTAATAACTCGTGGTGCCCTGGGGATCATCGAATTCTGGCCATCCGCCCGAATTGGTGGAAAAATCGTCCTGGTAGAGAATCGTCTCTTCAGGAGTTACAGATGTCCCCTCCTCCGCAGGGATCGAACCGCCAAAGGTGCATGCCAGGCCTGCCGTTAGTAGTGCTGGAAAGACGTACAAATATCTTTTCATAGGTTTCCCTATTCCAATAAAGGTTCTAGAAATTACGCGATGGGTCGCATGAAAACCTCAAATGGATGTTGGGTAAAGTATCGCATCCCCGGCGGACTCTGTGATTTTATAGTTGATTGCGTTGGTTCGATTGCATTTCAATCTAGGTGACTGCCAACCGGCTGGAGGGATATTTTTCATATCTCTTCTCCTCCATCACCCTGCGGATCCTGTCAAAGCCCTCCCTCACCTCCATGTATGATGTGTATAACGGCGCAAAGCCGAGACGCAGGTTGTCGGGCGCGCGGAAGTCGGGGATGACGTTCATCTCCTCGATCAGGGCGCGGTTGATGCGATAGCCTTCCGGATGGCGGATGCTGATGTGCGAACCTCGACGGGCGAAATCGCGCGGCGAACCTAAAGTAAAGCCGAATGGCGCAAGCAGTACGTCGGTCAGGAACGAAGCGTAGTCCGTCATCAAAATGGATTTCTTACGGATCGCATTCATGCCGGCCTGCAGGGTCGGTTCGAGGGCGGCCTCCATGGTCAAAAGGGAGATCATCGGCTGTGTGCCGACCAGGAATCTCTGCGCACCGGGTGCCGGTTCGTAATCCAGTGAGAAGTCGAAAGGATTCTCTTGCCCCCACCAACCCCAGATGGGGGAGCTGAGTTTTTCCTGGAGTGATTTGTTAACATACAGGAAGGCGGGCGAGCCTGGCCCGCCGTTGAGGTATTTGTATGTGCAGCCGATGGCCAGGTCCGCCTTGCATTCATCAAGTGCGATGGGTACGGAACCTACCGAGTGGCTGAGATCCCATAGCACCAGCGCTCCTCGCTTGTGGGCGAGCTCGGTGATGTGCTGCATGTCGTACATGTATCCGCTCTTGAACACGACGTGCGAGAGGGTGACCAAGGCGGTGTTGTCATCGATCGCCGATTCGAGCGCCGCGAGATCGGGGGTGATGTCGTTGTCGATCGCGCCGATGCGCACGATTTCATGGTGGGACGATGGTCGGGATACCATCGTCAAATTTTCAGTGTTAGAGGCTGGTCTCCTGACCAGCATCTCAACGATCCCTTGGAGGATGTACAGATCAGACGGGAAGTTGAATGTGTCCGTGATGATGCGCGTTTTGTGCTGTTGAAGGGTTAGCGCAGCAGCAGCCAGCTTGTACAGGTTGAGCGATACCGTGTCTGTGACCAGTGTCTGACCCTCCGCCGCTCCGATGAGCCCCCCGATCTTGTTGCCGACGCGGGCCGGCGCCTCCCACCAGCCTTTGTTCCAGGCGCGGATCAGGTTCGCGCCCCATTCCTGCTCCACGGCCCGCTTCGCGCGTTCCACCGCGGCTTTGGGCAGGCGGCCTAGTGAATTACCGTCCAGATAGACCAGCTGCGGATCCTGGAGGATGAATTCCGCCCGATACGCCGCCAATTCGTCCTGTGAATCCAACCGGAGGGCGAACTCCCGCGAGGATTCGATATGCTCCATGGGCTTGACCTCATTTTTCCTTGATTTTGCTCATCGCGTATTCCGCCAGGGCAGTGATCGTCAGGCTCGGGTTGACGCCCGGGTTGGCCGGCATGACCGAGCCATCCACCACATACAGGCCGGGGTAATTAAAGACTTGGAAATCCAAGTCGATCACACCTTCCTGGTCGTTTCGCCCAAAGGGTACGCCTCCCATCAGGTGCGCGGTGGTGGGGAAGTTGAACAGGCTGTCGGTGAAGGCCGTCTGGGGGATGCCGTTCACTTTTTCAGCGAAGGCGCGCGTGACGTGGTTGGCGAGGGTCAAGCCGCTGGCGCTGTGTTCCTTCTCATGCTGGATGACCAATCCCTTGCGGCCGAAGGTGAAGAGACTGCGGCCGAGGCGGATGCGCGTCAGGTTTTCCTCAGTCTGCATGACCAGCAGGATGGTGGTGTAGCGCGCCCAGCGCGAGAAAAATTTGGCGTAAAGAAAATCTCCAAGCCGACGCAGGGGGGCCCAGGCCGTCTTGATGAAGCGCATGGGCAGGTTGTGGGCGCCGTCAATGAGGGGCGCGGTCAGGACGCGAATGAAGGACTGCCCGTCCGAATAGCGGACCGGTTCGACGCGCGTCACCTCGTCCGCGCTGAAGATGGAAGTGATCGCAACACCCCTGGAGTAATCCACCTCGCGGCCGCGGGCCGTAACCCCGAGGATGTTTTCGCTGTTCGTCCGCACGCGGTTTCCGAGGGTCGGCGAAATGCGGTTGAGGGATTTGGTTACGTCGCGACAACGGAAGAGCAGTTCGAGGGTTCCGATGGTGCCGGCGGAGACGATCACATTACGTGCTCGTACGCGGGGTTCGGATTTCAGCAGGAAAGACGTCGACGAGGAATATGTCACTTCGTAGCGGGCCTCACCATCCCTCACCCCTTGCCCCTCTCCCTCGGGGAGAGGGGTTGGGGTGAGGGGTTTGATGTCCCTCGCCTTCACCTCGGGAATGACCCGTGCGCCACGTTTCTCCGCAAAATACAAATAGTTCTTGGGAAGCGTGTTCTTGGCGTTGTAGCGGCAGCCGACCATGCAGCCTCCGCAGAAATTACAGCCTGTGCGCTCGGGTCCTTCGCCATCGAAAAATGGATCAGCCACGGTTCGATCTTCCTCCCCGAAGAAGACACCGACCGGCAGGGGTTCGAAGGATTGACCATAACCCAGAGACACCGCAATCTGTTTGCAGACCTCATCCGCCGGCATCAGCCTCGGATTTCGGACCACACCGAGCATTTTGCGCGCCGAGTCGTAATGCGGCTTGAGCTCTGTCTTCCAATCATTCAAATGTTTCCATGATGGCGCCGAGAACAATCGATCGTCCGGTTCGATCAGCACGTTGCCGTACATCAGGCTGCCCCCGCCGACGCCGGATCCATGCAGGGCGAGCAGTCCGTTCATGAAGGTCATTTCGAAGATGCCGTGTAACCGCACTGCCGGCAGCCAGAGATATTTTGGCAAGTTCCAATTGGATTTTGGAAAGTCCTTGTCCTCAAAGCGTTTTCCCCTTTCCAAAACAAGGACGGAATATCCCTTCTCCGTCAGCCGCATGGCCGATACGCTTCCCCCGAAACCCGAACCGATGATGACGTAATCGTAGACCTGGTTCATGGGATGCCCTCCGCACAAGCGATGGAATTATAGCATTTCCAGGGTGGTCGAATCCCGCTGAAAATTGCCTCTTGCATTTTTCCGAGTCCGGCCTATAATTAAACATATGAATATATACTCAGATATTACATCAAGGAGCTGATCCATGCGTGAATTCTCTCTGGATGAGCACTCCGCCGCCCATGTGGCGGAACTTTTTCGGGCTTTCAGCGATACCAGCCGCGTGCGGATCCTCTCTGCCCTGTTGAGTGGTGAGAGGAACGTCCGTACGCTGGCCGAACTGGTGGACATCAGCGATTCGGCGGTTTCACATCACATGCGCGGACTGCGCCAGATGCGGCTGGTGGTCGCTCGGCGGGACGGCCGGGAGGTGTACTACAGCATTCAGGACCAACACATCATCACCCTGTTCAAGCAGGGGATCGCGCACGTGAAGGAAAGGTAGGTGGACACAATGACGTACTCCTGCGATGAAAAAGTCACCTATCCGATAGAAAAGGGATGGAATGTGTATTTGATCTGCTGGAACACTGAACTGTTGCCTAATAGCTGGGGAGCGGCTGAGTGGAAATTCCCTGGCTGTGATCCAAGGAGCATGTATGAGTAAGGAAGCTTTTCGGAATCAGGCAGTCATCGTCACCGGTGCTTCAGCCGGAATTGGGAAGTCCCTGGCATTGCTCCTTGCGGATCAGGGGGCCAAAGTGGCGATCGCGGCTCGACGAGCGGACCGGCTTGAGCAGGTTGGATCCGAATGTCGGTCTCGCGGAGGCGAGGCGTTGGTCGTCCCCACCGATGTGAGCGACGAAGCCCAGTGCAGGATGCTGGTGGAAAAAACAGTGGCGGAGTTTGGCCGGTTGGATATGCTCATCAATAATGCAGGGCTGGCTGTGGTGGCTCTGCTGCGGGAGTATCCTGATTTGCATTTGTTCCGCCACGTGATGGATGTCAACTTTTACGGAGCGGTCCATTGCACATATCATGCCCTGCCTTACCTGATGCAATCCAGGGGGCGCATCCTGGCTGTATCGAGCCTGGGCGGCAAGGGAGGGCTTCCCTTCAATACATCCTATACCTCGAGTAAGTATGCCCTGCACGGATTCTATGATTCCCTGCGCATGGAAATGCGCCGCCATGGTGTCAGTGTCACTGTCGTTTGCCCCTACTGGGTGGTCACCGAGTTCCATGAAGCGTATTTGAACAAGGATGGTCAGCCGCGGGGCAAACAGGGGCGGGCGCTTTACACGAAAAAAATGATGACCGCCGAGCGTTGTGCCGAAATAACCCTCAGGGCGGCCTACAAACGGCAGCGTGAATTGTTGATGGGTCCCGGCAGACTTCTGGAATGGCTCAAATTGATCGCCCCGGATTTACTGGATTGGCTGGCTGTCAAGGCGATTCTCGAACCGATCGCCAGGCGTACCAGAGCGGGGAAGATCGAGGCGTAACCAGTATGATCGAGAAAATAGTTCAATGGGCGGGTGGCCTGCTGGCGTTGACGGTCCTGGGAATCATCCTTTTCGGTGTATGGCGCGGTACGCGGCACCAAGCGGGACGTGAGGTTGGGCTCGGCGCCAGCTGGCTCCGTTCACGGCAGTTCTACCTTGTGACATCCCTGATGTTCATCGGCATCGCCCACCTGGGTTGGACGCCCCTCCCCTGGAACATCTCGTTAGCCGGCAGGAGGTGGATGCTGGCAATCGGTTCCTTGTTGTACTTCCCCGGCATGTTGATTCTGCTGTGGGGGCGGTTGACTCTTGGAAGAAATTACTTCGTCTCGACGGGCTTCGGCGCGCAATTGTTCAAGGATCACCAGCTGATCACAAGCGGACCGTACGCCATCGTACGCCATCCGATGTACGCGGGATTGATCCTGGCTGCATTGGGCGGTTTGCTGATCTATGCAACCTGGACGACAGTGTATTTCGCGTGTTTCGCACCGTTTATGTTGGTTCGTGCACGGCGGGAGGAGCAGGTGCTCGTAAAAGAATTTGGTGAGCAATGGGTTGAGTACAGCCAACGCGTTCCAGCGTTCATCCCGCGTGTTCGAAAGGAGCGGCATGACTAATCTCAAGCCGCGCCCGTTCCTGTTCATCGCTGAAGGTGTACTTCCATATTTTGAAGAAGTGCAGGTCAAGGAATTGTTCATCCGCCTGAGCCAACGATTCCCGGGGTGCGAGCTTGTTTGTGATGCGCACACTCCCTTCGTCATTTGGGCGGATAACCTCCAACTCGCGCTGGCCGGTATCAAGGCGCGCCTGCACTGGAAGTTGAAGGATCCGCGTGACATTGAAGGGTGGGGCGCTGGATTCCGTCTCCTCGACGAATGGAATTATTACCGCGATGACGAGCCTTTGTAGAAGAACTTACTCTGGCTGCGCATGATCCCCGGGCTGGCAAGATCTTCCGGGATCTATCATTATCGCTTGTGGTGATTTTCACAAGAATATTCTTAATCTCTCACATCCCCCGAAAGAGCCACTAATTTTTACAAATTGGGTCTTGTAAAACCGATTCGAATCCGTATAATGATTTCGTGATCCGCTCCTTTATATCTAACAGGAGGTTTACATGAAATCAAGGGTTTTATCGGTATATATTCTGGGGGTTTTTGTTTTAACGGCCTGCACTCTCAAAAATCCAAATCCAACGCCGACAGTCTCTGCCTCGTCAGAGATTCCCGATGGTACATAAATGCGCTGGGTCGATGGTTCCACTTTGGTCTCTGCTCATCTGAATACCCCGGGTGCTCAACCACAGCGCTTGTGGGTGTACCGCGATGATGTCAACGGGTACATGTTTAACCTGTGCATCGAGGCGGGAGTTTGCGCAGCCGGCTGGCACATCCCGAATCCGTCGGTAGATTCGCCTTCGGTCAGCGCGGAGCACCAACAGGCATATTGTCAATGGGCTGGAGGTGGGCGTGCATTGTCGGCTGAAAAGTTGACTCAGGTTCTCGATGATGGTTTTTTTACATCTGTGCCGGACAATGGTGCCGTGGTTTCAGTTCTAGATAATGGATTTATCCCCAATGATCTCTCCATGGGCTTTCGCTGCGTAGTGGAACATCCAACTCCGCAGCCGGAATTTTGCCAGACCTCCGCGTACTACGGAAATGGGTTGCCGGAGGAGATGGATGAGAGCGCGACCAAAGCCGGCGATTTTTGCCAGAACGGACAAAGTTACGTCACCTTCGATCTCACTCTGCCGGAGAATGCCAGCATCGACTCGTTTTCAACCAACTGCCAGTCCGCGGGCGGAAACCGCGTGGTGTGCTCCAGTAATGGTTCCGATATTAAGAGTGAAGCATGGGTCCAAATCCGATGTGACATGATGGGACCGGATTTCGCCTGCCCCACCGGTTTTGATCTCAGTTCGGATGGGGGCGCGTTGTGTACGTACAATGGCGGGGGGATTACATCGATCCATTCACCCCACCTAGCAAGCCTCGATTTAAATCAACTCTTCGATCCGCCGGCCGGGGGCTGTCCGATTGGAACCTATTACGATCCGGTACGTGATCGATGCGTCTCTGTTGATACTCCGCCGGCCTCTCGTCCGGTGGAATGTGTGGATGGCTACGATATGGATGAAAGCCGTCAGTGCTGCGTCTCGAACCTGCCCAGCGGAAATTATCCCGGCTGCCCGATCGGCATTGCGATCGACCCGGCAACCGGTGCCTGTGACTTCGAACGAGTCTGTTCGGATAATGCGACGGCGTTCGAAAAGATCGACTTGAATCCAACCTTTCCATCTTGTTTT
>VGNF01000029.1 GCA_016866195.1 Chloroflexota bacterium
AGTTGAGGTACGCGACACGCTTCCTGTTGGAGAAGAGCCAGGTGGAGGTCAAATTCATCAACCCTGGGGGATCCGAACAGTCTGCCATTTTGAACGTGGTGGAGGAACGCGCCAGCTTCAATGCGGCGTCCTTCCTGGCCGGCCGGGATCCCACAGCATTGCCGGTCGAATTCGATGTGCTGCCCAGCGGGATTGGCTACATCAAGATCAGCAGCTTTTTCGATAACGATGTGCTCTCCATCCTGGTCTGGGAACGCGCGCTGGATTATTTCATCGAAAACGAGATCCCCGCGGTCATTTTGGACCTGCGCTCGAATGGCGGCGGCAGCGGGTGGCTCGCGGATCAAATGGCGGCATACTTCTTCGATCAGGAGATTGTGGTCGGGAATACCGCAAAGTACAACCGCGGCAGTGGTGATTTTTACATGGATCCAGGCGACGAGACTCGCATGATCCCCCCGCGGGCCGAACTTCAGTATGGCGGGGAAGTCGTGGTTCTGGTCGGGCCGGCTTGCGCGAGCGCGTGCGAATTCTTCTCCTACGACATGACCATCCAGGATCGGGCAACCATACTCGGTCAGTATCCCACGGAAGGCGCAGGGGGGAGCGTGGAGGACTTCCTGATGCCGGAGGACATCACCGTCCAGTTGACGATCGGGCGCGCGGTGGACGCGGAGGGAAACATCCATCTGGAGGGAAAGGGAGTAGTTCCAGAGATCAAAGTGCCGGTCACGATAGAAACCTTGATGCAGCAATCCTTGGGGCAGGATGTGGTTCTTCAGGCTGCGGTCGAATTCCTTACACAACCATCCTCTGCCGGCGTAGTTCCTTCGGGACCTCCCCGCGTGGGTACTCCGGAGCAGGCGGGAGAGTTGCTCTCCTCAGGCGCAGCTTTCCTTGAGGATCTTGCCAGCGAATCCTACGACGCGCCGGCCTTTGCCCAACCGGGTACAGTGACCTATACAATTCAGCTTGGAGAATCAGAACCGGTGATCTGGGGTTATGTATGGTGCGCGGCGGATACCGGAATTTTAGAGCAAAACTTTGAGAATATTCAACTGGAATTCCAGCTGGATGGCACCGCTGTAAAGTCGGAATCCTTTGCCAGCGTCGAGGCGGAATCCGGTGGGAATTTGTGCCGGCTGGTGTATACCTCCCTGAGCGATTGGCCGGTGGGCGAACACCACCTGAGCACCACCGCACGGTTCACCGCCGCGATCAACGATGGTTCGGCCGATTACCAAGCCGGAAAGTATGTGCTCGACTATATCGTCTTTGTGGATCGATGAACGCAGAACCCCGCCGCCTGGCGGGGTTTGTGATTGTCGAGCGCGTTTGAGAAAATTCGTTTCTTTCGTTTCAGTCGACGAACCGGTATTTGATCAGTGTCCACACGGCTTCGAAGGCGTCGTGCAATTTGGGGTTCTTCCCTTGCGAGTAATCCCGCGGATTGAAGGTGATCGGCACTTCGAAGATGCGGTAGTTGCGCTTGAGGATCTTGGCCGTAAATTCGGGTTCGAAGTTGAAGCTGTTTGAGCGGATCGTCATCCCCTTGATCACTTCGCGGCGGAAGACCTTGTAGCCGGTTTCCATGTCGGTCAGGATGGTATTGTACAGGATGTTGGTCATCAAAGTCAGCGTGCGGTTTGCGACCATGTGCCAGAACATCGTGACGCGATGGGCGCGCCCAAGGAAGCGTGAACCGTACACTACATCCGCAACTCCCTCTTTAATGGGGACGAGCAGGTCGGAGATGTCGCGCGGATCGTATTCCAGGTCTGCATCCTGGATGATCAGGATGTCGCCGCGGGCGGCTTTCATCCCGGTACGCACCGCGGCTCCCTTTCCCTGATTGCGCTCATGCAGCAGGACCCTCACTCCATTTCGTCCGTCCAGCTTCTTTAATATATCCCTTGTCCCGTCTTTCGATCCATCATCCACGACGACGATCTCCCGCGGGAGCTTCGTGGCGCGCAACCGCTTGAGGATCTCGCTAATGCTTCCAACTTCATTGTAAACCGGGATAATTACCGAGAGTTTCATGGCTGCTGGATTATAAACGAAAAGATGTATAATCAATCCCGGCGCGTAGCCGATTTCCCCTCGTGGGCAGGCTTGAATCAACGAATTCTGGATGGTGGAGGACAGAGTACTGCAAAATATCTGAACTGTAGATACGATTTCCTGCCATGTTTCGGCCTAATCCCGTTTGGAGAATTATGCAAGGAGCAGTAGATGACTAGGCAATCGGGATCGGTACCCCCACCAGTCAGCGGGTTCGTCCCGCCGCAAGTGAACAACCTGGATGATACAGGCCTCTCCGCCCTGTGGCTGCAGGACCTGATTCTCAAGGTGCTCTACTCGCGCGGTTACCTGACGGGCTTCAAGATTGCCGAGGAGATCGCCTTCCCGTTCGCCGGTATTGTCGACCAGTTGTTGACCTCCCTGAAGCAGGACAAGAACATCGAAGTCAAATCCTCCCAGGGTGGCCTTGGAGAAGGCGCCTACACCTACGGGATCACCGGCGCCGGGATCATCCGCGCCCGCGAGGCGCTGGAACGCAGTCAGTATGCCGGTCCGGCCCCCGTCCCTTTTGAGGTGTACAACGAAGCCATCCGCCGCCAGAAGAGCGGGCGCATGACGGTGACCACGCGCACCATGCGCCAGATTCTTTCCCAGCTTGTAATCTCCGAAGCGACATTTCAAAGACTTGGCCCCGCCTTGAATTCGGGCACCTCCATCTTCATGTATGGCCCGCCCGGAAACGGCAAGACCAGCATCGCGCGCGCTTTCGGCAACCTGGTGCTCAGCCAGAGCATGTACATCCCTTTCGCCCTGTACCTCGATGGGCAGGTCATCAAGGTCTATGACGCGGTGAGTCACAGCCTGGCTCCGGATAGCGAGGGCGGAGGCGGGACGGGGACCACCTCCAACCTGCGGTCGAACGTTCGGCGCGATCCGCGCTGGGTGAAGATCCGCCGGCCGTTCATTGTCGTGGGCGGCGAATTGACCCTCGAAGGATTGGATCTGGTGTTCGACGACACCACCAAGTTTTACGAGGCGCCGTTCCAGGTGAAAGCCAACGGCGGGATTCTGTTGATCGACGACTTCGGGCGCCAACAGGTGCGGCCGCGCGACCTGCTCAACCGCTGGATCGTGCCGTTGGAAAATCGCGTGGATTATCTCCGCCTGCACACCGGTCGAAAAGTGGAAGTGCCCTTCGATGTGTTGATCGTATTCTCCACGAATCTCCCACCGAAAGACCTTGTGGACGAGGCTTTCCTGCGCCGGCTGAGGCACAAGATCGAGATCGGGGACCCCTCGTATGAGGAGTATCGTGAGATCTTCAAGCGCGTGGCGCAGGATAAACGCGTCGAGTACAGCGATCAGGGACTGGCGTATCTCTTGCAGGAATGGTATATCAAACGCAATCGCAAACTGCGCGCCTCCCATCCACGCGATCTGTGTGACCAGATTATCGACATTGCCTCGTATCTGGCGGTGCAGCCCACGATGTCGCGCGAAATGATCGACCACGCCGGGCGCGCCTACTTCGTGGAATTGTAGGCCCGCCGTATTATCATCCAGTCGATGATGTTCGAAAAATTTCCGCACCCGATCCTCTTCGCCCACCGCGGCGATTTGGCACACGCGCCGGAAAACACGCTTCCGGCGTTTCAACAGGCGATTCACAAGGGGGCGGATGGGGTGGAGCTGGATGCCAAGCTGACCTCCGACGGACACGTGATCGTGATCCACGACACAACCGTCAATCGTACAACGGATGGTTCCGGTCGCGTAGCTTCCATGCCTCTGGAGGAAATCCGTTCCTTGGACGCCGGAAGATGGTTCGGGGAAGCCTTTCATGGTACCAGGGTGCCGATGTTGAGCGAAGTCTTTGAAGCAGTGGGGAATGAGAAGTTGATCAATATCGAGCTGACGAATTATTCCTCTCCTCGCGATCGCCTGGTTGAGGCGGTGTGCGACCTGATCCGCAGGCATGGGAACTCCCATCAGATTCTTTTATCATCGTTTTATGCCTTCAATCTGCAAAAGGCTGCGCAAATCCTTCCCCAGGTGCCGCGTGGATTGCTGGCATTACCAGGCTGGAAGGGTATCTGGGCGCGATCCTTCGGGTTCATGTTTGGGGAGTACCAGGCTTTGCATCCACACATCTCAGACACGTTCCGTCAGCAAATTGCCCGTGCCCATCGTATAAACCGGCGAGTGCATGTGTGGACCGCTAATACACCCGACCGGGTGATTCAGTTAAAGGAATGGGGGGTGGACGGCATTTTTACTGATGACCCAGGGATGGCTGTGGTGGCGCTCGGTCGGACTACGGTGTAAGGTAAGCATCCAAACTCTCCTGGCCGGGCCTGGCAGTCGAAATATGATATAAGGGGGATCATGCGAATCGATCGAACCGCTCTTTTTATTACCTTGATGCTCTTGCTGCTCCCCCTGCCTGCGCGGGCTCACACGGAAACTCCGCCGGAAATCCGTTTCATTTTGGATTCGATGTCGCCTGCCGAGCGGGTGGGACAGCTCTTCCTCGTCACCTTCGGTGGGACGGATACGAGCTCGACCTCGCAAATCCATGATCTGGTCACCCGCCGTCATATTGGTGGTGTAGTCCTGCTTTCATCGAACGACAATATTGCACCGGCGCCGGATACCGTGCTTCAGGCGCATTCCCTGATCCGTTCCCTCCAACAACTGGAATGGGATGCTTCGCGTTCTCCGAGCCTCGATCCGATCACAAATCAGGAGATCGCCACAACCTATGTTCCCTTGTTTATTGGAATCAAGCAGGAAGGCAATGGATACCCGACAGATCAAATCCTCAGCGGGTTGACCGCTTTACCCAGTCAGATGGCGATCGGAGCGACGTGGAAGCCTGAACTGGCATCCATCGTCGGCGAAGTGAAGGGAAGGGAACTGGCCGCGCTGGGTGTAAACCTGCTGTTTGGTCCCTCGTTGGATGTGATGGATCTGCCCTCCGCCATCAGTGGCGACTTGGGAACGCGCGTATTCGGCGGTGATCCGTTTTGGGTGGGGGAAATGGGCCGTGCGTATGTCGCGGGATTGCACTCGGGGAGCTCAAACAAACTGCTCGTCATCGCCAAACATTTCCCCGGTGTGGGAGGATCGGACCGGCTGCCCGAGGACGAAGTGTCTACGGTGCGCAAGTCGCTCGAACAATTGAAGCAGATCGAACTGGCGCCGTTCTTTGCCGTAACCGGCAATGCGCCTTCCCCGGAGTCGAAGGTGGACGGCCTGATGGCCTCGCATATTCGCTATCAAGGACTGCAGGGAAATATTCGGGCCACAACGCGGCCGGTAAGTTTCGATACGCAGGCGCTTGGGCAGATATTGGCCTTGCCTCAATTCACAGCCTGGCGGGAGGCGGGAGGATTGATCGTAAGCGATGATGTGGGAACCGATTCCGTGCGCGATTTTTATGCCCAGGGAGGTTCCTCGTTTTCTGCCCGCATCGCTGCGCGGGATGCATTTCTGGCCGGCAATGATCTGATCTATCTTGGAAATATTGTCTCGCCGGACACGGTGGATACGTATTCGGCAGTCATCCGCATCCTTGAATTTTTCACCCAGAAGTATCAGGAGGATACCGCTTTTGCCCAGAGGGTGGACCAGTCGGTTGCACGGATTCTGGCTGTCAAGTTCAAATTGTATGAAAGTTTTGTCCTCTCGAGGGTGCTGGCGCCTGAAAGAGGCCTGACCCCGGTTGGATCTTCGGGCGCGTTGATCTTTGATGTGGCTCGCGACTCAGCCACACTGATCAGCCCGCCTCGCGCGGATCTCGCGACGGTCCTGCCCAATCCCCCTCAGGTGGATGAGCGGTTGGTGTTCCTTACGGATACCGTCAATATCAAGCAGTGTACTTTGTGCGCGGAACAACCCTCCATACCCTTGGATGCTCTACAGCAGGCGGTACTCTCCTTGTATGGTCCGCAAAGCGGGGAACAGACCACAGGTTTCCGGCTCTCATCCTATTCCTTTGGAGTCCTGGTGTCCATGCTCGATCAACTCGATCCGCCATTCATTGAGGAGGATCTCAATCGTGCGGACTGGGTGGTGATCTCCGTTTCGGACGCAAGCCAGGGACAACCTGCAGTGGTACGACGTTTCCTGCGAGAACGTCCGGATCTGTTGAGTGGCAAACGTGTGATCGTCTTCTCTTTTGATGCGCCATACTACTTTGACGCCACGGACATATCCAAATTCACAGCCTATTTCGCCCTGTACAGCAAACAACCTCAATTCGTGGATGTGGCTGCACGCCTGCTATTTCAGGAACTCACGCCAACTAGTGCCTCACCGGTCTCCATTTCTGGAATTGGATATGATCTGATTTCCATGATGACCCCATCACCCGATCAGGTGATCCCACTTTCCCTCGATCTCCCGCCATTATCCATCCCCACTGGCACACCCAATACGCCGGAGCCAACGAATGTTCCGCTCTACAAGATCGGTGACATCATTTCCATTCGCACGGGCGTGATCAAGGATCATAACGGGCATGCTGTGCCAGATGGGACCGTCGTTCAATTCTCGATGGTGTTGAAGGGTGAGGGAGGTGGGATCTTGCAGCAGGTGGCGGCCGAGACGGTGCAGGGTGTAGCGCGTGCCTCCTTTGGTTTGGAAAAACCCGGCCTTCTGGAAATTCGTGCCTCGAGCGAGCCGGCAGTCATATCCGAGGTGCTCCAATTGGACGTCTCGCAAACCGGTTCAGTAGCCGTCACCGTGGTTGTCCCGGAATTGACACAACCAAGCGAGGTCACTCCAATCCCAGAAATCGAATCCCCGGAGCGAGTTTATATCACCGAGGCGGGGTATCCACGCCTCTCCTCCTGGATCATCGCTATGATTTTCATCGCGATGGGTGTTTCGCTTGCCTATTTTGCAGGCATCCGCCTTTCGGACATTAGGAGTGCCCGGCGGTGGGCTTTGGGAATCGTCTTGGGAGGGCTGGCAGCATATAACGTCCTTGCCTTCGGTTTTTTTGGTTTCTCCGGTTGGCTGAAGGACAGCGGATTGGCAGGTTTGCTGCTTTGCGTGTTTTTTGGCGAAATGGCCGGTTTTACCGGGGCATGGATATGGGTGAAACGGTCCGGCGATCAAAGAAAAGCTTTGCGATTCCCCGGTGGAGGATAGGCCTTTCGACCGCACCCACGCAGATTCTCCCATTGCGGTTTGCAGAAGCCTTCCACAGGGTCATGAACGTCGTTTCTTTATAAAGCATGTTATCATGGGTGGAGCTTTCATCCAGGAGTGAATGGCATGGCCGGCGAAAACAAGAAGGTGAAGACGGTCAAACAGAAACAACCCCCGATCCTGTTCAATAAGACACAGGCGCTCATCGACAAAGCCAGCCGCAAGCTGGGAGGTACGCTGGTCACGTATTTCAACAATCCCCGCGGCAGCGTCTGCCACGATGATGTGCTGGCGCTGTTCGAGTTATTGGAAAAGATCGGATCCCAGAAAAAGATTTATTTGTTTATTAAATCCAGCGGGGGGAATGGGCAGGCTTCCCTGAGACTCGCGAATCTCCTGCGGCAATATTGTGAGGAGGTGGTGGCAGTCGTTCCATTGGAATGCGCCTCGGCTGCGACCATGATCGCCCTCGGCGCGAATGAAATCTGCATGGGTCCCATGGCGTACTTGACACCCGTGGATACTTCCCTCACCCATGCACTATCCCCCATCGACCGAGACAACGATCGCGTGAGCGTAAGCCTGGATGAACTGACCCGCGTGGTGAAGCTATGGCAGGCTCAGAAATCCGATGCGAACGAAAATCCGTACCAGCAATTGTTCCAGCATGTGCATCCATTGGTGATCGGTTGTGTGGATCGTGCCGAATCCCTTTCGATCATGCTTTGCAAGGAATTGCTTGCCTATCACATCCAGGACGATCAGGTGGCGGAGAAGATTGCCAGCGCATTAAATGAAAAATATCCCTCGCACGGATACCCTATTCTTTTTGAGGAAGCCAGGCGCATCGGCCTGAAGGTCAGCCGACTGTCGTCGGAGATCAATTCGCTTCTCCTGGAACTGAACCAGTTGTACAGCGAAATGGGTCAGCGTGCCACGACCGATTTCGACGATACGCATGCTCACAGCAATGAGATCCTCAACATCTGGGAGGCGGCTGGCGTACTGGTACATTATCAACAGGATAAGGACTGGTTCTATCGCACCGAGGAGAGGCGCTGGATTTCCTTGAACGATAACAGCAGTTGGCGGCGCATGATGACCGTCAAGGGTAAGGTGGAAAAGTCCATTTTACATATCGCATAGTCAATATATACTAAACCAATTTGGGTGAGTAAATACCTAGACAAAACCTGTGCAATATGTTATATTGAAGATACCACGTGGTTGAAAATCCGTGAAGCCAGACCCACGGATTTTTAATTTCAAATTCAAAGAATACAGGAAAATTCATGATCAAACCCATGCATCTGAAATTCAACGACCCAGCCCCGGATGTGAAGCTGCAGGATACGGCAGGGAAATCGGTTCTGCTTTCATCGTTGTGGAAGAAAAACCCTTTGGTGCTCGCATTCACCCGCCACTTTGGCTGCCCACAATGCAAGGATATGGTGGACCAGTTGATGCATGCTCATCCCTCCCTGATTCAGAAGGGACTCAGGCTTGCAGTCGTTGCTCACGCCTCCCCGAAGGCAACGCGTGATTTCTTCGAAAGCCGCGCTCCGGGAATTATCTGCCTGGCGGATCCGAATCGGAAAGCCTATCATGCGTACGGGTTGTATCGCGGAAACCTTTGGCAAACCTGGATCTCTCCCCGTATCTGGAGGGCAAACCGCCACCTTGCGCACACGAAAGGGTTTACCCCGGAATTGCCCCCACCCGGACAGGACGCCTATCAAATGTCCGGCACCTTCATTATTGGAACAGACGGGCTCATCCGACTGCCCTACTACTACGACGATATCGCCGATCACCCTCCCGTGGACTTGATCTTGCACGGCTTGATGGGGATAGAGTGGAATCGACCTTATGACAATAAATCCTTGGTGTGAGTGAAAGGCTGGCAGATCATTCCCATGAAAAACATTTATCTTTCATCCTATCTGGCAATCAAGGAGGTGATCCGCAATCGGGTGCGCTTCCTGATGGTTGCCCTGGTGATCGCGTTGATCACGTTGTTGGTCCTGTTCATAGCAGCCCTGGGGGAAGGATTGTCCAACGCCAACCGCCAATATGTGGCCAACCTGGATGCGCAATTGATCGTCTTCCTGGAGAAATCGGATTTCAGCATTACCGCCAGCCGGCTGGAAACAAACACGGTCAAGGCTGTGCGGCGGGTGGAGGGCGTGGCCGACGCGGGGCCGATCCATACCTCCAACTCTGAAATTGTCTCCCTGCCCGAGCCTCTGAAGATATCCGTATTGGGTGTCGAAGCGGAACGACCGGGGATGCCGCTATTGATCGAAGGCCGTCAGTTTCGCGGGGGTGAGGCGCGCGAGGCCGTCATGGACCGGAGCGTGGCTTTGCGCACAGGCCTGGCAGTAGGGGATGAGATCGAAATTCGTTCTACTCAGGGGACAGAGGATCGTTTCTATGACCTGAAAATCGTAGGCCTTGTGGAAGAGCAGGCATACTTCTTCCAGCCGACCATATTTGTCCCACCGGCAACCTGGGAGTTGATCCGCCCGCAATCCGCCTCGGATCTAGAAAGCGACACCCCCTACCCGAACATCATTGCCGTGAAACTGACCGATCCGGCGAGCACCGAAGAGATGCGGCTGCGCCTGACGAATCAGATATCGAACATCGAAGTAGCCAATATCCAGACCACGATCAACAACATCCCGGGCTATACCGCGCAGCAGGGAACGGTTCAGACTCAGGGTGCCTTTACGCTGTTGATCGGAGTCCTTGTGATCGGTGGATTCTTTCAAATTCAAATCCTGCAAAAAATACCGCAGATCGGTGTCTTGAAGGCGATTGGATCCTCCAATCTGGTGGTGGGACTCTCCGCGGTGATCCAGATCATAGTGGTTACCGCCATCGGCGTTGGGATCGGGGCGATGCTCAACTACCTTTTTTCACTGGGTCTGCCACCGACCATCCCCTTGGAATTCAACGGGATGCGGTCTGTCATCGCCATCCTCCTGCTCCTGCTGATCGGACCGCTGGGTGGATTGGTTTCGATTATCTACGCCATTCGCATTGAGCCGCTTAAAGCGCTCAGGTTAGGATAGAGTTCCATGTCAAATGTTGCGCTCGAAGTCAGGGATTTGGTCAAGTCCTTCACGGTGGATGGCCTGACCATCAACGCCGTGGACAATGTCTCCTTCAAAATACGCTCGGGTGAATTTGTGGCGCTGGTGGGGCCAAGCGGATCCGGAAAAACAACCTTGTTGTCCATTATGGCTGCCCTGCTCACACCCACCAGCGGGCAAGTATTGATCGATGGGGTGGATCTGGCAAGCATGAATGAGAGGCTGCGGGTTAAGCTGCGCCGAGAGAAGATCGGATTCACTTTTCAATCGAACAACCTGATCCCCTTTCTCACCGCCCAGGAAAATGTGGAATTCATGCTGCGCTTGAATGGCAGAGTGGATCATGCCAGCCGCCTTCGATCGGGTGAATTGCTTGCGCGCCTGGGACTGCAGGATCGCCTGCACAATTTGCCCGGCCAGATGTCCGGCGGTCAACAACAACGGGTGGCAATCGCCCGCGCCCTGATTCATCAACCGGCTGTCGTATTGGCGGATGAACCTACTGCCTCGCTGGATACCGAACGCGCCCTTCAAGTTGTGGAGACCTTTGCCCACCTGATCCATGAAAACAACCGCGCCGGTATCATTGTCACGCATGATCTGCGCATGTGCCAGTTTGTCGATCGTGTGCTGCAGATGCAGGATGGGAAATTGGTGCGTCAATACAAGACAAGAGACGAAATTCGAGACCTGGTGCGAGGATCGGTTCACTAACGCATGACGGCCGGGTGAAAAAAATATCCAGAAGAGCACCTCTGGATACTTTTTTCAAACCGTTGGGAAGGCTTAGAATCCTAGGCTGTCTCGAGATACCTCTGAATTTCATAATCGCTGACGCGCATGCGAAATTGATCCCATTCCTCCCACTTCGCGCGTAGAAAGGCCTCGGTGGTCGCTTCGCCCAGGGCGGATTTGAGCACCTCGTCCTTTTCAAGTTCGGTCAGGGCTTCTGCGAGGGAGCCGGGCAATTCCATCACACCCATCTTGGTGCGATCTTCCTTTTCCAGATGATACAAGTTGATATTATTGAGCGGTTTGGGAGCCTCGAGCTTTTTCTCCATTCCATCCAAGGCGGCGGCCAGCATTACCGCGAATGCCAGATACGGATTCGATGAGGGATCCGGAAAGCGCAATTCCGCGCGCACAGACTTATCCCGGCCTTCTGCGTAGCGCGGGATGCGGATCAGCGCCGAGCGGTTCTGCTGCGCCCAGCCAATGTATACCGGCGCCTCATATCCGGGCACGAGCCGCTTGTAGGAATTGACAGTAGGAGCAACGATCGCCGCCAAAGCCCGGGCATGAGCCAGTTGACCGGCAATAAAGGAATAGGCCAGTTTTGAAAGATGGGCTTCATCCTTTCCATCGAAGAACAGATTATTGCCCGTTTTCTTTTCAAACAAAGATTGGTGACAATGCATGCCCGATCCGTTGATCCCGAAGACCGGTTTGGGCATGAAGGAGGCGACCAGGCCGTGCTGCGCAGCGATGGCTTTCACTGTGTACTTCAGGGTGAGCACGTTATCCGCCGTTCGGAGCGCTTCGGCATAGCGGAAGTCGATCTCATGCTGACCGAGCGCCACTTCATGGTGCCCGACCTCAACGTCCAGGCCCATGGCATCGAGCGCGTCCATCAGGGCGGTGCGGACGACCACCGCTTCATCAAAGGAGGAGAAGTCAAAATACCCTCCAGTATCATGTGGTACCGGATGTACGCCGTTTTGCTCGGGACTCTTGAACAGGAAGAATTCGGGCTCCGGCCCGATGTTGTAGACCCAGCCCTTTTCGTCCAGTTTTTTGAGTATGCGCTTCAAGGTCCCGCGTGGATCACCTGCGAATGGTTCCCCGTTGGGCATGAAGATGTCGCAAAAGACGCGGGCTCGGCGCGATTCAGCCGTTGACCAGGGCAGGACCGCATAGGTCTCCGGGTCGAGGATCAGGCGCATGTCGCTTTCCTGAATGCGCGCGAATCCCTCCACGGAGGAACCGTCGAACCACACTCCGTCCTTGAGCGCATCTTCAAGATGCCGAATGGGCATATCCACGCTCTTGACCGCGCCGGTGACGTCCGAAAATTGCAGGGAGATGAACTTGACATTCTCCTCCTTGACCCGCTTGATTAAATCTTTTCCATCCATGTTCCATTTCTCCTTTTCACGATTGAATGATTATTGACGATCAATTCATGTCTTTGCCACTTGAGCGGCTGCAGGCCTGCCGCGAGGGATCTTGCTGCTGCGATTGATGAAAATCACCGAGCCAATGATGATCGCGGTGGCAATCCAGACGCGCGAATCCAACGCTTCCGCGCCGAGCCAATTCCCCAACAGGATTGCCACGATCGGGTTGACATAGGCGTATGTTGCCACCAGGGAGATGGGCGCATTCTGCAGCAGCCAGATGTAGGAACCAAACCCCACCAGCGAGCCTACCGTGATGAGATAAAGCAAACCGTACAGCGAGCGCGAAGTCACCTCAATCATGCTCCAATCCCTTGTCTCCCCGGTAAGCAGGGATACGAGGAACAGCCCCAAGCTACCCATCAGCATCTCTGCACCCGTGGTCATGAAGGAGGATTTGGGCAGATCCGCAGTTTTGCTGTAGATCGATCCGATGGACCACAGAATGCAGGCCACAAGCACCGCGGCGACACCCAACGGATCCAACCGCAGGCTGCTGCCCGATATTTCCGATGGGCCAACCAGGATAAAGATCCCTGCAAATCCGGCCACCATCCCTCCAATTGCCTGCCAGGTCGGTTTGATCCCTTTCGGCCGCAGGGCTTCCATGATCACCAGAAAGATCGGAATGGAACCGACCAGCATGGCCGCGACCCCCGAAGGAATGGACTGCTCTGCCCAGGAGAGCAGCCCGTTACCTCCAAGCAGCAGCAGGTTTCCGATGACTGCAAGCGAGATCCATTGCTTTCGGGTAGGCCAGGGATTCCCTGCTGCTCTCTGCCAAGTCACCAGGATCATACCGGACGCCAAAAATCGAATTCCCGCGTGAAGAAAAGGGGGTATGGATTCCACGGCGAAACGGATACCGAGGTAGGTGGATCCCCAGACTATATAGAGTGCCAGGAGCGCGCCCCAGATTTTAAATTTCATAGTCTCCTACGATTCATCTCATCCCTCAAGCAGGACTTGCGCCGAGTTCATGTGTAAGGAGTATCTTCTTTCTGGCGCTCCCATAGCGATAGTTTCCAATCGCTCCGGACTTGCGGATCACGCGGTGGCAGGGGATCAGATAGGCGATCGGATTGTGACCTATGGCCGAACCCACTGCGCGCACAGCCTGAGGGTTTCCGATCCTGGCTGCAATTTGTTCATACGAAGCCAGTGAACCGCTGGGGATGTTCATCAGCGCCTCCCAGACCTTGATCTGGAGATTCGTTCCGCGCAAATACAGCTTGAGAGGGGAATCCGACCGTCGGTTCGAGAAAATATGTGAGATCGTCGAAGCCGTTGAGGCTGGATTTTCAACCAGAACCGCCTGCTTCCAGGCTTCAGCCAGGTTATCGATTGCATCTCCTTCCTGTCCGTCCACGAACCCAAGATGGCAGATCCCGCGTTCGGTGGTGGCTATTAGGCATTTGCCAAACGGCGTTCCTTGAATCCCATATTGAATCTCCAACCCTACGCCGTTTGATTTATATTCGCCAGGCGTGACCGCCTCGGTGGTGATGAACAGGTCGTGCAAGCGCCCGAGGCTCGAAAGACCTACCTGATGGGTGGTGCTTAGCAGACTTTCCGACTGTGCCAGCAGATCCTTGGCGCGTTCCTTGGTCAGGAATTGCATAAAGCGTTTCGGGCTGATGCCCGTCCAGTGTGTGAACAACCGTTGAAAGTGATATTCGCTCAAACCGATAGCAGCGGAGATTTCCGCCAGATCCGGTTGTCGTTGCACGCCTGCCTCAAGATAGTGAATCGCCTGTTCGATCAATTGGTAATGCCCTGAATGTGTCGAATTCATTTCAATCTCCTTTTGTCGTCGGAGATTGTATGTTTCAACCTGTCCTGGTGCGACCCGATTCTTGCTCATCTTGATATTAAAAAACAGGCACGCGCGGGCATGCCTGTTTCATACACTGGCTCTAAAGAAATTATGCCCTTCCGATCTTGAGCTGGCAGGGCTGCATGGTGGAAACACCGCCAGCCCTGCTTCACTGCGTTCACCTTGTCCCGCACGTTACCGTACGGTTTTCGATGACGGGCACGTGATCCATTAATCTATCATGCCCAGTCCGCTTACTTTGGAAGGGAGAAGGAAGCCAGTGAACTGGCTTCAGAGGCATCCGCTGATCAATCCGATTTTTTCCTTTTCGCCTAAGTCACCTCTAGGGGGATTGGGGCGACGGATTAGCATCCCGTTCGCACGGGAGAACCTCCACCTCGTGATCTCGCTATACGAGACCCAGACGCTATATCTCCGGTATTCAGTTGTTAACCGTTCAGATAACGGCGCCGATTGTAAACGCGCTGGAGGACTTCGTCAAGGACCAAATTGGTGATTGTCAATCAGATGGATTGTGGATACCATTCGAGAAAATTTTTACTGGAGGATGAGGACGAGCAGGAATCAATCAATCTCGGACCTGGTCGATGTTGTTCAAAGGGGCATTCAACAAAAGTACAAGGGGGGCAAATCCAAGAAAGTCGTTATAGTCGGAGCGGGTCTCGCGGGATTGGCGGCGGGATATGAGCTCAAGCGGGCAGGTCACACTCCGGTCATTCTCGAAGCCCAGCCGCGCGTCGGCGGGCGGGTGTACACGCTCCGAGTTCCCTTCACAGAGGGTTTGTATGCCGAGGTGGGCGCGATGCGAATTCCGCGTGCGCACGCACTCACGATGGCATACATCGAGAAATTCGACCTCCAGACACACGATTTTACGATGGATAATCCGAAGGCCTACTATTTTGTGGGGGGACGTAAAGTGCGGGCATCGGAGGCCAATGCCAATCCAGCGCTCCTGGGCTTTGAAGTATCGGATAAGGAAAAGGATATGACGGTCAGCCAGATGTACATGAAGGCGATCCAGCCATTGATGGAATTGCTTGAGAAAAACAGCGAATCGGGCTAGGAGGAGATCGTGGCAACGTACGATCAATATTCCACACGGGAATTTCTCGAGTTGAATGGATGGTCTGAGGGCATGATCGAGATGTTCGGTTTGTTGGCCAACCAGGAATCCGTCATGAAATCCTCTTTTCTCGAGCTTTTCCGGGAGGATTCTGGAAATTACTATACAAATATGGTTGAAATTCGAGGAGGAACCGATCGCCTCCCGCATGCCTTCCTGGAAGAAATCCGGCAGGACATTCTATTCGGGGCGAAAATGATCGCCATAGACCAATCCCCCGAGTCGGTCACGATCCACTATCAGACGGCAGCCGGCCGCTTCAGCGAGACAGGTGAATATGCGATCATCACGGTCCCATTTCCGGTTCTGCGACACGTGGAGGTGCTCAAACCGTTTGCCCGCTCCAAACAGCGTGCAATTCGCCAATTGCATTATGACGCTTCTGCCAAGATCCTCTTTCAATGCCGCCGACGCTTCTGGGAGGAGGATGAGGGCATCTTCGGCGGAGGGACGATGACCGATCTTCCGATCCGCAACTTGTACTATCCCGATCACGGACGAGAAACCGGGCGAGGGGTGCTCCTCGCCAGCTATACCTGGTCCGAAGATGCCCAGCGCTGGGGATCGCTGAAACCGGAGCAGCGCCTCGTTCAAGCCCTTGAAGATGTGGCAAAGGTCCATCCTCAGGTTGTGAAGGAATTCGAAGTGGGGGCTTCCTGGATGTGGCACGACGATGAATTTGCCGGAGGGGCGTTCGCCTTATTTGACCCCGGACAACAAACACTGTTGCACGAGGAGATCGTCCGGCCGGAAGGCCGAATCCATTTTGCCGGGGAACATGCCTCGCTGTACCATGCGTGGATTCAAGGCGCGTTTGAATCCGGTTTGCGTGAAGCCATCGCCATTCATCAGGCTTAACGAAAGCGACGGGATCCCATCAAGGATTCCGCCGCGAATATGCACGTACGATGAAAAACACCCCGCTTATGCCGTGTCTTACCAGGTTTTGAACCTGCTTGCGCAGGTGGGCCCCGACCCAGAAACGCCGCCTTGGCTCAGGCCTATCGCGTTATTTCTGTAAAGATAAAGGCCCGTTATAAAAGTGTTGGCTCAAAACGTGAAGGCAAAATCACGTACACAGCAGGGCTGAGATTCTTATACCATAATCCAAAGTGCATTGGTAGAGGAACATTAATCGGGCACCATGCAATTGATTAACAACACCGGTTGATTAAAAAACAAAATTGTGCTACCATCCTTCAGATTGTATAGACCCTCTCAACGGAATTGTCTATTGCGTGTATGAAGCGGAGATCGCACGATCTCCGCTGTTGATTCACGGGTACACGCGCTTGATCGTACGCGGGAAGGGGATGGCTTCACGGATGTGTTCAATTCCACACAGCCAGGTAACAACACGTTCGACCCCCATTCCGAATCCGGAGTGGGGAACCGAACCGTACTTGCGCAGATCCAGGTACCATTTGAATGACTCCTCCGGGAGCCCCTCCTTGCGGATGCGATTGAGCAGGGCCTCGTGGTCGCTGACGCGTTCCGAACCTCCGCAGATTTCCCCATACCCTTCGGGCGCAAGGAGATCCACGCTTTTGCACACCTCCGGCCTGCCCGGCCAGGGTTCCATATAAAATGCCTTGACCGCACTGGGATATCCGTATATGAATAACGGCTTGTCGTTGAGTTTGGTCAATTCCACTTCATGCGGCGCGCCGAAGTCCATGCCCCATTCAAATTTGAGAAGTTCCTTGCGCTCGGGATCGGTCTCTCCTTTACCAAGTTCGATCAGGTATTTGGCTGCCTCGTCATAGGTCATGCGCGGGAAGGGGGCTGTGACCGCCTTCAATTTGGAGACCTCCCGTCCGAGGTGTTTTAGCTCCGCCTCGCAATCCCTGAGCACGCTCTGAACGATGTGGGTGATCAGACCTTCCTCGACTTCCATCAGTCCTTCCAGATCGCAAAAAGCGGGGTCCGGTTCGAGCATCCAAAACTCGGTCAGGTGACGGCGGGTTTTGGACTTTTCAGCCCGAAAGGTCGGGCCGAAGCAATACACTTTTCCGAATGAGAATATATTGGCTTCGTTATAAAGTTGGCCGGTTTGGGCAAGATAGGCAAAGCCTTCGTCAAAGTAGGGTGTCTCGAAGAGTGTAGTGGTCCCCTCTGCGGCGGCGGGCGTGAGTATGGGGGTGTCGAGGTTGAAAAACCCCTGACCGTCGAGATACTCCCGAACCGCCGACATGACCTTTACTCGCACCTTGAGGATTGCCCACTGACTCTTTTTGCGGATCCATAGATGCCGGTGATCGAGCGCGAAATCGGGACCATGATCCTTGAGGGACATGGGGTAATCCAGCCCCGCTTCCTGCAGGATCTCAATTTCCCTTACTCCGAGCTCGTATCCCCCGGGGATGCCCGGAGCCCGCTTATCCTCACGAACCGGTCCGGTAATGATGACGGAAGACTCCTGCGGCAGGCGCATGACCTTCTCGAACACATCGGGAGGCAGATCCCCTTTGAACGCCACGCATTGGAGGAATCCCGATCCGTCGCGCACCAATAAGAAGACCAGCTTGCCCTTATCCGTGCGGTTGTAAACCCACCCTTTTATCGTCGCTTCCCTGCCTGCATAATTGGAGATATGGGATACGCTGATTTGTTCCGCCATGAAGATTCCTTGAGAATAAATTTGCCCAATTATAGCAGACTGCTGCGGTCGAAATTTCCTCCACGTATTGCGGAACGCTCCCGGCGTTGAAAGATATTTCAATCGGTTATACTTGTCGAGGAAAATTACTCCGCGTGTGAAAAAAGGATGTCTTATGTCAATCCGCTATAAAATCCGACAAAACCTGATCTCCATCGGTGACGATTTCTGGATCGAAAATGGGGAAGGTCAGCGAGTGTTCAAAGTGGATGGAAAAGTGCTGCGAATCCGCAAGACGCTCGTCTTTGAAGACCTGAATGGCAAACCCCTGTGCACCATAAAAGAGCGATTATTGACCATCCGTGATACGATGACGATAGAAGGACCGGATGGCGGCGACCTGGCTGTGATTAAGAAAGCGCTCATCGCACCGCTGCGTGACCGCTGGTCGGTCAAGGTCAGGAACGGTCCGGATCTGGATGTACAGGGCAATATTCTCGACCATGAATATACGATCAAACAGGGCCGGGAGAAGGTGGCGGAGATCTCGAAGAAATGGTTCCGGCTGACGGATACCTACGGTGTGGAGATCGATCCCGGGCAGAATGACATTCTCATCCTGGCCGTGGCTGTTGCCATCGACATGATGGCGCACGATGAGGATGGGAAAAAGGGAAAGGAAAAGAAAGGCAGATGAACGAATCGGAAGGATCTGGGGAACGGGATCCTTCCAATGGTCACGGCAATTTCCTTCGCCCCTGCAATTCCTTAACCAGCATTTCCCGTGCCATAATCGGATCGGCTTTCCCTTTGGTGGCGCGTGCAACCTGTCCCATCAGCCACTGCAGGATGGCTTCTTTCCCGGCCAGGTAATCGTCCACTTCCTTTGGATGATCCTCCAAGATCCTGGCTATGATCTCCTGAATGTATCCCTCGTCCGAGACCTGTGCGAGGTTTTTCTCCATGGCGATTTTTTCCGGATCGCCGCCGTTGCGGAACATTTCGGACAGGATCGTCTTGCCTGCATTGGCGTTGACGGATTTGCTTCCGACCATGTCGATCAATTTGGCAAGTGAAGCGGGCGGAATGGGGATTTCCGCGGGATCCAGGTCGAGATCGTTGACGTGGCGCATGACTTCGCCGGCAATCCAGCTATTGACCGTCCTAGCTGAGCTTTTGGAAGATCTGACGACCTTCTCGTAATAATCTGCCAGCGCCTTATCTGCGGCCAGAAAAATCGCCTCCTGGTGTTTCAATTGATATTGTTCAACGAATCGCTCTTTTTTCGCCGCAGGCAATTCAGGAAGACGGGAGCGCAGTTGAGCGATCCATTCCCGCTTCAGTTGCAGAGGCGGCAGGTCTGGCTCGGGAAAGTACCGGTAATCATGAGCGTGTTCCTTGCTGCGCTGGGAAAGTGTGACGCCTTTTCCATCGTCCCATCCAAGCGTTTCCTGGACCACCGTGCCGCCGCCTTCATAAACTGAGACCTGGCGTTCAATTTCATATGCCGATGCGCGCGTCAAGGCGCGAAAGCTGTTGAGGTTCTTGATCTCCGTCCGTGTGCGCAACTCTTCGCTACCCGTCGGGCGGACGGAAATATTCGCCTCGAACCGCAGAACCCCCTTTTCCATGTCTCCCGAATTTACACCAAGATAACGCAGGATGGCGCGAATCTGGGTGGCGTAGGATAGGACCTGATCGACGGATCGCATGTCCGGCTCGGAGACGATCTCGAGCAGCGGAACGCCGGCGCGGTTGAAATCGACGAGGGCGTAGTTTTTTTCGTGGGC
>VGNF01000030.1 GCA_016866195.1 Chloroflexota bacterium
TGTAGGAGTTCCAATTCAGAATCGGTTCGGCGAGGAGATCATTGCTGGAACAACACGGTCTTGTAACCGAGTGCCGTAAAGAACCTGAGCAGATAGGCCTCTGCGTTCGTCTGCGCCTGTGTGAGGATCCCATCCTCCAGCGCGGCCTTGCGGATCTCATCCTCGGCTGCCTGGCGCGCCAGGGTTTCGAGGTCGACGTTGCCCTTGGTCAGGGCGCCGGTTTCCCGATCGTATACATAGGATTTGTCGTTGTCGAGCGTGGCGATGAAGATCTCCGCGGGAGGCAGGGTAACGTACAACACCCCGATGTCCAGACGCAGGTTGGTGGGCTGGATTTTTTCCATATCGATGCCGGCGATCACCACGCCGTGGGCGACGAACAGCAGCTTGTCGCCGAACAAAAAGTCGAACGAGCCCTGTCCCACCTCGGCCGTGATCACCTTCTCCACGCTGTATTGGATGGTTTCCAATCGAGCCAGGGCGCGCACTTCATTGATGTACGTCACCGGATCCGGTATGATGGTGGGCGTGGGATTGAGCAGTTGCGAGACCTGTGTCTGCAGAGCCTGATTGGCTTGATTGACCTGGTTGAACGGCTCGGTCGCGGCGGCCGCGCTCTCGCGAATGGTCTGGACGATAAAGTACACGCCGGCCGCCAGCACGATCAGGATCAGGATGGACATGATAGTATTAAACGTGTTTTTCATGGTTCCTCTTTCCGGGTTGGTTTCGAGCGGTTGATCGGGGCTCCCGTGGCAATTGCCTGCCCATGGTTGAAACCTGTCTGTTGCGGGGCGGATTCTCCCGAACTTGTCTTATTATAGCAACCTCATTATGATTGCGAGTACGAATTATCCTGTGAACAAACTGCTGATCATGGTTTCGCTCGCCATCCTGGGATGTTCCATGCCGGTTCGGTTGATACCGGAATCTCAAACCGCCTCTCCGACACCAACACAACCCACGGCTCCACCGGCTACGCCGCCCCCCACGGCAGAGCCCGGGACGGAAAAGAACCCCCTGATCCTTGCGCTTGCCCCGTCCCCCCGTCCCAGCAGCGCGATGATCGCCGCAGGGGAGGTGATCGCCTCTTTCATTGAGTCCCGCACCGGCTACCGCCTGGCGACAGTTGCGCCGCCCTCCGAGTCTGCGCTGGTGGAGGCCTTCGGTTCCAATAACGCGCACATCGCCTCACTATCCCCATTTGCCTATATGCTCGCGCGGCGCAACGGCTGGGTCACAGCCCTGCTTGGCAGTGCCCGCGACGAGCAGGCATTCTACGGCGCGCAGTTCATTGCCAACCGGGAGGAAGGCCTGACCGCCTACTTCGACCCGGTTCGCAATGAGAACACGGCCGAATCGGTGCAGGCCTTGAAGCAATTCGAGGGAAAGAAACCGTGCTGGAGCGATGCAGCCTCCCCTTCGGGCTATGTGGTTCCCCTTGGATTATTGAACCAGGCGCAGGTCGCGACGCGCAGCGGAGCCATCCTGCGAGGGCAGCCCAGCGTGGTGCGAGCCGTGTATGCGCAGGATATCTGTGATTTTGGGGCCACGTTCATCGATGCCCGCCAGTCCCCCGCGCTCGAATCGGATTACCCGGATGTGCTTGACCGGGTGATCGTCATCTGGCGCATACCGGCGGTCATCCCATATGAAAACATATCGATTTCCAACCTGCTGCCGCTGGAGATGCACCGCGTGATCCAGCGCGCCTTCATTGACCTGATGCTGACTGCGGAGGGGAAGTCCGCCATGCAGACGGCCTATGGCATGGATGCTTTGCAGATCGTCGAGAACGAAATGTACGATGAATTCGAGGAGTACGTCCGCGCCTCCAAGCTCGATCTTCCGTCGCTGCTGGATGATTTGGAACCTTAGAACATGTGCGGTCAATGCAATCCGCTTCTCCATAAAACCAATTCGATTCTTTAATAGTGATCCTGTTTGCATTTCCAACCGGCACATGGATTCGTGTCCGCGTTCCCATTTATAAGTTAGAATTTCGGCCATGTTCAAGAAACTCCTTCGGCGGATCTTTCGCCTCCTGCTGATACTCGGCCTGCTTTCCGTGCTGGGTCTTTTCCTCAACCGGGTCATCCTCCTGTTGTATGCCAATCCCCGCATATTCACGGTGGAGGAGGTCTCCTTCGAACGCGTGGCGATCGTCTTTGGCGCCGAGGTGAAGCGGGACGGAACTCCCTCCACGGCGCTGCGCGACCGCGTCGAGACCGCCGCTGCGTTGTATCAGGCCGGCAAAGTGGAAAAACTCCTGATGAGCGGCGACAACCGTTTTGTGGATTACAACGAGCCCGAAGCCATGCGGCAGTACGCCATTCGCCTCGGCGTGCCGGATGCGGACATCGTGCTGGATTACGCCGGAAGGAGGACCTACGACACCTGCTATCGTGCGAAGCAGATCTTTGAAGTGGACTCCGCCATCCTTGTCACGCAGGGATTTCACCTACCGCGCGCCCTCTTTCTGTGCAGCTCGTTCGGCATCAAAGCGGTGGGCGTCGAAGCCGACAACTATTATTACCTCAAGCGCCTGCGTCTGGTCTGGGGCATCCGGGAGACGCTTGCCACCACGCAGGCCCTGTGGGATGTGTATGTGGCGCGTCCCGTGCCGGTGTTGGGCGAGCCGCAGCCGATTTTTTCCATGACCAATAAATCTCAGGAGAAGATATGAACCGTGAGGATGCCCTTGCCCTCGTTCGTGAATTTGTGAAAAGCGAAAGTCTCGTGCGTCACATGCTGTCGGTGGAGGCTGCCATGCGGTTTTACGCCGAAAAGTACGGCGAGGATCCGGAGTTCTGGGGGCAGCTTGGCCTGCTGCACGATTTCGATTGGGAAATACACCCGACGCTGGAGCAGCATCCGCAGGCCGGTACCGCGATCCTGCGCGAGCGCGGCGTGGGAGAGGAGATGATCCAGGACATCCTCAGCCATGCGGATCATACCGGCGTACCGCGCGACACGGTCCGCCGCAGGGCGCTTTCCGCGTGCGATGAGATCACCGGCCTGATCACTGCCGTGGCGTTGGTGCGGCCTTCACGTTCGTTGTATGACCTCGAAGCCTCCTCGGTGAAGAAGAAATGGAAGGATCGGGCATTCGCCGCCGGAACCGACCGCGGCGAAATGGAGCAGGCTGCCAGGGAACTCGGCGTGGAGTTGTGGGAGCATATTGGCAATGTTATCCACGCCATGCGCAGGATCGCGCCGCAGCTGGACCTGGAAGGGAATTTGCGCCCGTAATATGCTTTTGCAGAAAATCTCAGTGATCCCGATCCGTACGAGAATTCTCCCGGCGGCCGCTCTGGCGGTTTTGCTTTCGTGCACGCCATCCCCCACGCCCGCGCCATACAACCCGCCGACACCCGTCATCGACCACCAACCCACCCTGCTTGAGATCGCGATCGAAACGCCGGCCTCTGCCGAACGGCTCAGGGACCCGCGCCCGAATATCATCCTCATCCTCACGGATGACCAGCCGTGGCACACGGTGGACTACATGCCGGCAGTTAAGAACACACTCATGGCAAATGGAGTAGTGTTCGAAAACGGATTTGTGACCACGCCGCTGTGCTGCCCGAGCCGGGTGAGCATCCTTTCCGGGCAATATGTTCACAACCATCAGGTGTACACAAATACCATGCCGCAGGGCGGCGCCCCGAAATTCGATGAAAGCGACTGCGTTGCCATCTGGCTGCAGCAGGCCGGCTATCGCACAGCCTATTTTGGCAAGTACCTGAATGCCTATGAGGACCTGGTCCCGTATGGGTATGTTCCGCCGGGTTGGGACGAGTGGAATGCCTTTCTCGGGAAGAACATCTCCCCTGATGATGACGTGGGCCATCTGCAATACTACTTCGATTTCTCCATGTCGGAGAACGGCAAGCCGGTGGAGTATCCACGGTCGAAGGAGAACTTCAGCGCGGATGTGATCACGAACAACGCCCTGCGTTTCATCCGCGATGCGCGCGATCAACCGTTCTTCATGACCGTAGGGTACTACAATCCGCATTCGCCCTACGTCGCCGCGCCCAGGCACCGCGACGCGTTCCGCGCCTCCACCAATTGGGACTGGGTTCAATACCGCCCGCCGGACTTCAACGAAGCGGATATCCGCGACAAGCCGGATTACCTCGGGGACCTGTCGCCGCTCTCGGAAGGGGAGATCGACACGGCCCACAAGCAGATTCTGCGCTCGCTGCTTTCGGTGGATGACGGGGTGGCCTCCATGCTTGCGGCGCTGAAACAGGCCGGGCTTAACGAGAACACGATCCTTGTCTACACCTCCGATAATGGATTGACGCTCGGCGACCATCGTTTTGGCGTGACCAAGAACTGCCCGTATGAAGCATGCATCAAGGTGCCATTCATCGTTTACGGGCCGGGATACTTTCCCGCGCGCCCAGAAACCCGCCTGGTCGCCAACATTGACCTGGCTCCCACCTTTGCCGAATGGGCCGGCATGACCCCTCCAAAAAGTGTGGACGGAATGAGTCTGGCTTCGCTGCTGGACGATCCATCCGCCGCCTGGCGCGAGGAGATCCTGCTCGAGCACTGGCCTACCGAGCAGGGAGTCGGTTCCATGATTCCGGCGTTTTCCTCCGTGCGCACGAAGCAATGGAAATACACAGAGTATGAGACCGGCGAGACGGAACTTTATGATCTGTTGAACGACCCGTTTGAGTTGACGAACCTGGCCCGCAAGTGGGACTATAAAGAAATTCGCGAAGAACTGGTCGCAAAACTGGAACGATTGCTCTCGGAGTGAACCGCCTCAGGGGGCGAAGAATTTCAGGTACATTTCATCACTGACGAAGAACAGCCCCTCCGCGTCGCGGTAGATCAGTCGGTAACCGCGCAGCCGGTCGTTGTCGGCATCCACGTAGAACTCGTAGGTGTCCTGGAAGGAGGCGGGGTCGGCCGCCTGTTCGCGTGCGCCCTCCTGGGTGTAATCCAGGATGCGCTGGGCCCAGAGCAGGATCAGGTCGGGTTGGATCTGCTCGATCGTGCTGTATTTGCTGTTCCAATAGGTACGTACCACCCAGCGGGAATCCGCCGGGACGTACATGCGCACATCGCGGAAGAACACCAGCGTCTCGTCGGGCTGGATGCGCGGCAGGTAATCGCGCTGCAGCACATCGTAGAAGATCAGCGACTCTTCATGCTCCTCGCGGGTCAGCACCTCGCGATACAGTCGAACATCCTCCCGCAGGTGGAGGACGAATTGCATGCCGATGATGGCAAGAGCCGCGACTCCCCACAACCAGGCGAGCGGGTTGCGCGGCCGGCCCGAGACAAAGGGTGGAAATTTAAACAACACGATCATGCTGCTGTAGACCGGCAGCAATATGGGCAGGAAAAAGTGGGTGGGTTTGATGGCAATGGTAAACAGAATATATGCGCCGAACGGTAGAGCCCACAGGGCGATGAGCAGATGCCGCATGCGGTTCCGGCTTTTCCAAATCCCGAGTGCCAGCACGAGAAAAGCCAGCAGGTTGAAGGCCGGCATGCCGTACAGCCTTTCGATGATGGGGAGCCAGGAACCGATTCCTTTTTCGTAGGTCAGGGTCCAGCCGGTCGACATGGCCGCGGATTGGTTGCCCAGGATGCGGATCATGCGCACGGCCTGGCTGGGGAGGAGCAGGAAGGGATTGGCCAGCACGATCGTGATTGCCATGATCGCGAGGAAGGATCCTGCGCGCAGCAGCAGGGTGCGCCAGGTGATGCGCTTTGCGATCCGGCCGGCGATCAGGTAGGCCGGAATGGCCAGGAAGAAGAACAGGCTGATGACCTTGGTTCCGGTCCCCAGGCCGGTGGCAGCCGCGGCAAGGTGAAAGTTTCTTCCGTACTGCATTTCATCGCGGTCGAGGAAGGGGAGGGTCAGCGCCACGAAGAACACCGCCAGGCTGTCCACGTGCCACCACATGTTGTTTTCGACGACGGCCGATATGGAGAGCAGGAATATCAACAGCCCGATCGATTTGATCCATGATGTGAATCGGGTTTGCATGAAGGTGAGCAGCAGCAGCGCCCCGAGCATGGGAAGCACACTGATGAACTGGCGCAGCAGAAGCATGGCCAGCTGGGTGTGCTGATAGATGTTCCCCGCCAGTTGGAGCGGCAGGACCAGCAGCGCGCTGGAGAAATAAAAGGGGGAGCCGTAGTAATAATGGCGGTAGGCGATGAAGTTGAGGAGGGTCTTGTCGAGCTGCTCGCGCGGAGCGAGCATCTTCAAGACGATCGGGAACTGGGCGAATTCATCCGGCTCGAACAGCGAGATCATCATCTGATCCTTGGCGCCGGTATTATTGGGAAAGATGAAGAGAGCAAAATAAAAAGCGCAGATCAGAACCAGGGCGGCGAAGATGCGCTTCTGTCCGGAATTCATGAATTACGTGGAAAACATGCGGACGCGGTTGGCTGCCGCGTCCGACGGGCATTGGACTGCTGGCCGGGTACGGACCGCTTCACGGATTCTTTTTGAACCGAACCAGCACCAGGTTCTTCGAACAGTCATTGTAGGTGTCGATGTAAATGTTGTCGGAGAGAGGCAGCCCGGCCTGGTCGAGGATCTGCACGTACAGCTCGCCCCTGGAAAGGATCGGGACGGTGCCGAGGAAGAATTCATAACCGGACTTTCCATACGCCGGCGCCACGCCGCTCACGGTCGGTTCGTCCTTGGATCTTCCGTTGTAGGATCCAACCAGGCGGATTACCATTCCACTTATGTCCGCATTGTTCGAATCCACAACCGTGCCGCCGATCCCCTGCCAGTTGCAGGCCAGGTCCGGGTGAATGATGGTGCTGTCGATGTATGTGACGGTGGCGGAGAAGGGCTTTTTGGGTGTCTTGGTCGGGACGGGCGTGTTCGTAGGGGGCACAAGCGAGAACAGGGTTGGGGAGGGTTCCAACGTCAGGGTGGGCACGAGCGTGGTAGTCGAGGTGGCGTTGAAGAGCGTCGCCGTCCAGGTGGGCTGAAGCTGGATGGGAGTAATGGTGGGAGTGGGAGGCGCGTTCGGGTCGACCGGATTCGGAGCCAATGGATTGAGGGCTGAATTGGGGAAGAGATAGATCAATACAAAATAGATGCCCGCGCAGGCGGTGATCAATAACACGAACAGGCTGAGCAGATCCAAAAGCCCGAGCCGGCTGCCGCGCTTGGATACCGCGGAGTCATCGTAGTTGTAGTTGTAATTGCTCATCAGGCTACTCCGAAAAAAGTGTCTGCCGAGCCAGGCATACCCGGCGGCAATTTCAAGGGGAAAGGACGATCTCGCTCTCTGCGCGCCGTTTGGCGACCCAATCCTTAAGCGCCTCTTCCTGCACGGTCAGCAGCGCATCAGGTGACAGCGCACGATCTCCTCGTTCCACGGCTTTGAAGATGTGGTACCCCGCCAGGGTCGTCACCACATCACTGTACGCACCGGTTTGCAGTGCAAACACCGCTTCATCCGCGGTTGGGTCGAGTAAATATCCACGCGGCACCCAGCCCAGTTCGCCGCGCGTGCGCGGATCGTACAAGACAGCCAGTTCATCGAAGTCTGCTCCGGCGTTCAATTGATCCAGCGCCGAACGCGCGTCCGTTTCATTATAGGTCAAAATCTGGCGCAGGTGGATTTGTTCCGCAGTCGTGGGTACATCCGCAATGATTTTGTCACGCATCCATGCGGCTTCGATGGCGCGTCTTAATGCAGCCCGAAAGGAATTGTCATTGTAACCATGCGAGGTTTGCCATTGAATGAGGGGTTCGGCGCCGCCGATTTCCGCGGCCAGCGCGTCGTACCGTGACTGCAATTCCACCTGCGTTAATTCGAATCCTTCGGCGCGCGCCGCCTGGGCGAGCACGGTCAGCGCGATCATGTCCTCAAGCACCAACTGGCTGGCCGTTTCTTCGGATACCGTCTGACCCAACGCAAGTTGCGCGGTTTCGTAGCGTGCCAGTTCCGCCTGGAACTCTTCAATCGTGATGTATTCTCCGTTGACGATCGCGACCGAAGGCGGCGGCGTGGCTGTGGGAGGTAAGGGTGTGAATGTCGGCGGGATGGGGGTGGGTGTGCTGGAGGAGAAAAAAGAGGTGCAGCCAGTGAGACTTATTCCCAAAAGCAGGAACGAATGTGCCAGCGCGCGGCGAAATTGGGAAAACATCGGGGGAATTATAAATTAAAAAAAATGGGGCAGGTCTCAGACCTGCCCCAAGCCTCATCCTAGTAATCCATGCCGCCGGGGGGCATTGGAGCGGGTTTTTCCTTTTCGGGAATGTCGGTGATCAACACGTCGGTGGTGAGGATCATGGCCGCGATGGAGGCGGCATTCTCGAGCGCGCCGCGCACCACTTTCACGGGATCGATGATCCCCTCCTCGATCATGTCCACATACTTGTCGCTCAGCACGTTGTAGCCGATGTTGTGATTCTTCTTTTCGTTCGCTGTGCGGCGGACGGTGTCGATGATGACCGAACCATCCTGCCCGGCGTTGGAGGCCAGCTTGCGAATCGGGGCTTCGAGAGCCTTCTTGACGATGCTGATCCCCATGCGGGTCTCTTCGTTCTCCTCGCCCTTGACGAGTTTGTCCAGTTTGGCAGCGGCGTTGATCAGGGAGATTTCGCCACCGGGCACGATGCCCTCCTCGACCGCGGCGCGGGCGGCCGAAAGCGCATCCTCCACGCGGTGCTTCTTTTCCTTCATTTCGGTTTCGGTGGCGGCGCCCACGCGGATGATGGCCACTCCGCCGGAGAGCTTGGCCAGGCGCTCCTGCAATTTTTCCTTGTCGTAGTCGCTGGTGCTCTTGTCGATCTCGATGCGGATCTCCTTGATGCGGCCTTCGATGTCGCCCTTCTTGCCCTTGCCGCCGACAATGGTGGTGTTCTCCTTGTCGGCCACGATCTTCTCGGCCTTGCCCAGGTCCGTGACGGCAACTGATTCAAGTTTGCGGCCGGTCTCCTCGGAGATGACCTGTCCGCCGGTCAGGGTGGCGATATCCTGCAGCATGGCCTTGCGGCGGTCGCCGAAGCCCGGGGCCTTGACGGCCAGCACGTTGAGCATGCCGCGGATCTTGTTCAGGATCAGCGTCGCGAGCGCTTCGCCGTCCACATCCTCGGCGATGATCACGAGTTCGCGCTTGCCGAGCTGGACCAGCTTCTCGAGCAGCGGGACGATATCCTGCGCGGCCGAGATCTTCTTATCGTAGATCAATACGTACGGTTCCGCGATCACGGCTTCCATGTGATCGGTGTGGGTGATGAAGTACGGGGAGAGGTAGCCGCGGTCGAACTGCATGCCCTCGACGTAGTCCTCCTCGAACTGCATCGTCTTGGATTCCTCCACGGTGATCACGCCGTCCTTGCCGACCTTGTCCATGACGCGGGAGATCAACTCGCCGATCTCGGAATCCGCGGCCGAGTTGGTCGCGACGGAGGCGATCTCCTCCTTGGTGTCGATCTTGGTGGAGGTCTTCTTGAGCTCGGTCACCACGGTCTCGGTGGCAGTCTCGATGCCCTTCTTGAGCAGCATCGGGTTGAAGCCGGCCTCGAGCGCCTTGAGGCCCTCGTTCACGATGGCGTGAGCCAGCACGGTGGAGGTGGTGGTGCCGTCGCCGGCGATGTCGTTGGTCTTGGTGGCGGCTTCCTTGAGCAGCTGCGCGCCCATGTTCTCCAACGCATCCTCGAGTTCGATCTCCTTGGCGACGGAGACGCCGTCGTGCGTGATGGTGGGGGAGCCGAACTTGCGATCCACAGCGACGTTGCGGCCCTTGGGGCCGAGGGTGGCGGATACTGCGTTGGCGACCACGTTCATGCCGTTCTTGAGCTTGCGGCGGGCTTCCTCAGAAAATACAAGTTGTTTTGCAGCCATAGTTCACTTCCTTATAATTTTTTTATTATTATGTCATTGCGAGTCTGCGAGAAGCAATCTCCTCATTGGCGTTGGGACCGCTGCGCTCGCAGTGACATCCTTATCCGACGATGCCGAGCAGGTCGCTCTCGCGCAGGATGAGCAATTTCTTGCCGTCCATCTTGACTTCGGTGCCGGAATACTTGGCGAAGAGAACGGTATCACCGACCTTGACGTCCATGGCGATGCGCTCGCCCTTGTCGTTGCGGTCGCCGGGACCTGCCGCCAGGACCTTGCCCTGCTGGGGTTTCTCCTTGGCGGTCTCGGGCAGGACGATGCCCCCGGCAGTGACTTCCTCCTGCTCGATCGGCTCGATCAGCACCCTGCCGCCCAGGGGTTTAAATGAGATTTTTGCCATGTGTTGCCTCCATTAAGCAATTTGGGAAATTTGGGGTAAGCATACAATTAGCACTCGGAATGGCTGAGTGCTAAGCGCAATCTTACCCACTTAAATGGGCAAAGTCAAGGGGATCGGAAACGCTCTAACAAAATTCTGACGCGGGCTTGGAGGGAGAGGCGACGCTCGGCGGAGTCGGATCTCAGGTGTCCTGGTCTTGCAGGACCTCCTTCACCCGCCCCACCTGCCCGTTTGTCAGACGGACCTTGATCCCGTGTGGATGATTAGGGGATTTGGTGAGGATTTCCTTCACGATCCCTCTCGTCAGCCTGCCCGTGCGCTGGTCCTGCTTGAGGACGATCAGCACGGTCATGCCGGGTTTGATGGTGGCTCGGGTCTGTCCGTTCATCTGATAATACCCACGGTCGACATGGCGTCGAAGATCAGTTCCACCGACAGGGAGGCCAGGATCAACCCCATGACGCGGACCAGCAGTTCGGCACCCTGCCTGCCCAACAGGCGCAGAATACCGTCGGCGGACCGCATCATGCGGTAGGTGATGAAAAGAATCAGGGAGGTGATCGCGGCTGTGCCGGCCTGGACACCGATCGAATAAATGTGGTTGTCGGTCAGCACAATGACCGCGATGATCGCGCCGGGGGTGGCGGTGGAGGGGACTGCCAGCGGGTATACCGCCAGGTCCTGGTCTTCCTCCAGTCCGGGAATCTCGGCGGTCAATTTCCCAAAGGTCAGCTGGATGGCAAACACGAAGAGAATGATTCCGCCCGCCACCTGGAACGAAAAAAGGCTGATGCTGAGGGCAGACAGGATGACCTGCCCCACCACGAGCGAGCCGAGCAGGATGAAGCCGGAATAGACGGCCGCCTTGCGGGCCATGCGGGCGCGGGTCTCTTCACCCATGCTGCGCGTCAGGGCAGCGAAGATAAGCAGGGTGCTGATCGGATCGATGGTGGCCCAAAGGATGAGGAAATCGCGGATGAATTTTTCGTGAAGCATGCGGCCTGCTAATCCACGACCGGATCGTCGGGATGCTCGGTGTTCCACCGGGCGATCACCTCGGCGGTGGTCATGCCGATGCTGCGCCGGTTGCGGATGCGCCCGGTGAACTCACCGGCGTTCAGGTCCCGCCTCAGGCGGCGGTCGAGGCGGTACGCCACGTCCAGCTTGCCGCTGTAGTTGATGTTCGGCAGGTAGGTCCCCAGCCCCTCGAGCTTGACGCCGCGCCCCCGCAGGTTGAAGTGCAGCACTGCGTCCTGCAGGCCGGTCAGCACGCCGATCACGTCGCTGGTGCTGAAGGCGCTGCGGGCTGAAAGCAGTTCGGCGACCGTGCGCCAGCCGGCTGTCTCGCCGTATTCGATTTGAGGACGGTAGAAGTTGAGCGCGGAGACAAGTAAAGCCATGGGATTTCTCCTATCATGTTCCTGGATTTCGTCTGTCATCATGCCGATATCCTGACAGGATATTATAACTTTGCTGGCAGGGTATTGTCAAAATGACAGGTCATTTTGTGGAACATGACAGGTCAAATTCGGTAACAAGACCTGTCCTCTTGTCCTTTTGAAGGCCACAACAATTCAAAGACCTATTGACAGGAATTTAACTTTGGAAACAGCTTCCTGCTGTATTCATCAAGCTGCGCCGAGCCTGCCTTCGGAAAGACCAGCATCACCGCAAGGACATGGGTGTCGTCGGTTTGTTCGACCCAGTAGTGGGAGATATATTCCGAACCGTTATCCACCAGGTCGAATTCGTAGAGGGCGAGGCTCCCCTTTTCGCAGAAGTCGGTCAGGGAGTGACTTTCATAGGCTTCGAAGACGATGTTGAATCCCTCGTCGCTGAAGTATTCATCCAGCTCCGTCTGGCCGTAGCCGCAGGTGTAGACCAGGTATTCGATGTAGGCGAAGGCGCGCCCGTCCTCGTTCTGGCGGAAGAGGGACATCTTGTAGGGCTCCACGGTGTACCTTCTGACCCATTCCTCAAAGGGGAAGGCCTCCGCGCCGAAGGAGAGGATCTTGTCGATGTCCTCCTGGGAGGGTTCGATCTGTCCGCAGTCGTCGCGCGGGCCGGTCTCTGCTGGGGGGGTGCAGGAGGAGAGGAGCAGCATCCACATGATGACTGTGAATATGAGGTGAGGTCTGGGTGGCCAATGAGGTGTTTTCATGCTTCTTGTATCCTTGTCGCTCTGAGGGAGCCCTTTGGGCGACCGACACTTGCACCTGGCGCAAGTGCAGGTGAGAGTCTCGTTCGTTGTTTCGGAGATCCTTCGCCGAAAAGCGGCTCAGGATGACACCATCCGCGTGTCGCTCTGACCCTGAACGACACTGCACCGCACTCCCGCTCCGCTGCGCTTCGGGGACTTCGTGCGTGTGTTGCACACTTGTCATGGGAGCAAGTGCCAGGGGTGCAGGTGAGTGAAGCGGAAGAGCCCCGTTCGTTATACCAGAGATCCTTCGGTCGCCTGGTCTCGATACCTTTGTACTCGACCAACGGCTCCCTCACGCTGTCCTTCGTGAGGATGCCACAATCTTAACTCAACAACCCCCTCGCGAAGGACAGGAATCCCTGCACGTCGTTACAGTTCGTGTCCATGCCTATTCAAGATTCTCCAAATCTGCCAAATCCTGGGCGCGGCCGGAAGCCCTTTTGTTCTTCCTGAGGTTTTCAAGGTCGATGAAATTCACAATGGTGCCATCCATTTCGACCTCGACCCGTGCATTGTAACAAGCGGGGAACTCCACTCCGGGCAGGGTAGTGATCAAGTCGATGCGGCTGGGCGGGTATCCAAGCTGGATGATCTCATCGGGAATCAGGAAGTCCCCGCTTTTTATATCCAGCGAACCGAAGCCGAACTGCTCCAGAGCCCTGATGACCTTCTTTGCGTTATCGACCTCCATCTCAATCCAGATGTCGATGTCTTTTGTATAGCGGGGATGTCCGTGCAAGGCAACTGCATAACCCCCAACAACAAGATAACGAACCTGGTTATCGTTTAACGATTGAATAAACTCTTTGAAGTCGGGGTTCAGCACCGTGTCTCCATTGGTTATACTCGCGGCGGATTTCCTCCAAAGCCGCCAGCCGCGCCTCATAAGATTGAGTCTGCCAATAGGCAAAATCACTGCCCTGTTTCTTAAGTGCAGACTTTTTCACAACGGGTTGGATTTTTCTCTTTTCCATATTATTATTTTAATCGATTAACTCAGCAACCCCCTTGCAAAGGACAGGAATCCCTGCACGTCGTTGAAGTTCGTGACCATGCCCACGGAAATGCGCACCGCGCCGCTGGATTTGCCGTCGATGCACATGCGGAAATCGTCGATGGATAAGTGCTCTTCGTGGCCGGGACGGGTGAAGCACACGTCCAGCTCCACGCGCGAGATGCCGAGGGCGATCTCGCCCGCGCCGGGGTTGCAGAAGCAGCCGGTGCGCAGCGAGATGTTGACCTTGTTGGCTTCGCTTTCGATGAAGCGGTGATCGAAGGCATTACCGTTCTTATCATAGAAATTGACCGTCACCGCGCCGCCGCGGCCTTCGGTATCCTTCGGGCCGAACAGGCGCACCAGCGGTGCCCCGTGGCTGTGTTTCATTTGAGTGAGGTTTTGCAACAACCAGCCGGTCAACGCCTTGACGCGTTCGCTGATGATTTCATAGCCGATGGAGTCAATATGTCTGAGCCCGATCTCGATGGCGGGGATATTCAAATAATCCAGCGTACCATCCTCGAAAGCAGTTGCGCCCTCCGCCAGATAGTATTTATCTCCCTGCACCGAGGCGACGGTGATCGTCCCGCCGGCGAACCAGGGACGATGCAATTTGGCAAGTGCCTTCTTGCGCGCGATCAACGCGCCGAGGCCGGTCGGATAACCGAAGATCTTGTAAAAAGAGACCGGCACAAAATCCGGTTTGACCCTGCTCAGATCCAATTTGCTGGTGGGGACGTAGGCCGCGGCATCCAGCAGCACATCCCAGCCATGTGCGTGTGCCTTTTCGATCCATTCGAGCGGATGTTTAACGGAGGAGAAATTGGATTGCGCGGGATAGGCGAACAGGTTGTGTCCGCTTTTCGAAGGCCGCGCCAGTTGCAGGTCCAGTTGTGAGACGTCCACGCGCATATCCGGCAGCGCCACCGGGATGTAGGTCACCTGCGCGCCGCGCGCATGCGCGAATTCACGAATCCCATTCACGGAATTGTGATTGTCGAAAGTCAGCAGGTAACGCCCGTTCGGGAATGGATAGGACTCACCCACCAGTTTGAGCGCGCCGCTGGCGTTCGAGGTGAAGATGGCGAGATACTCGTTCGGATCGGCGTTGAAGAATTTGAGGATGTATTCGCGCGCGCCTTCGACGAGTTCCGTGGCTGCCAGCGAAGTGGGGTTCGATGAATGCGGGTTGCCGAATACATTTCCGCGTAAAAGTTTTTGATGCTGCTCGATCTGCGATTCGGCGTACAGGCCGCCGCCGGTGTAATCGAGGTAAATATGTTCGCCGCGGTCGAGGCGCGCATAATCCTTCGTGCGCAATCGGTCGATGGAATCTGTTAATGCAAATGCGGGGTATTGCTTGAGGAATGTCTCGAATTCGGGATCCGGCATCTCGTCTCTCTCCTGAATTCAATTTAACCACAAAACCGTCGGGGCGATCCATTGGATCGCCCCGGCTTTATCTTGCCTTCAAAAACACCAGTGGGATTTCACGCGTGGTTCGTTTTTCATATTCCCCATAAGTGGGGGCGATGGAAACGACCCAGTCGTAGAGCGGCCTGCGAGGCGCGCCCAAAATGATCTCCGGCGTTACCCTCATCTTTTTATCCTTTACCTGGATGCTCACCTCCTCCGGGTTGCCCTTGATGTTGTAATACCACGAGGGACTCTTGGCCTGACCGCCGTTCGATGCAACGATGATGTAACCGCCGTCGCGTTCGAAGTAACCAAGCGGGGTTGAAACCATTTTTCCAGACTTGCGGCCTTTCGTAGTGAGGATGAGGACTTTAAATCCGCGCATCTCGCCACCAAACCTTCCGCCTGTGAGGCGATAAAGCAGAACGTGAAATCCCATAAACAGTTTAACTATGAATCTCATTGTGTTTACTCCAGACTATCTCTAATGTGTGTGGACACGCGTTGCAGTAACCATAAAATGTCATGCTGTTACCGCTTCCAGTTCCTCCTGCTTCTTGAACTGGCTCATGTATAACTCGTAATAGAAGCCCTGTCTGGCGAGCAGGTCATCGTGTTTGCCGCGCTCGATGATGCGGCCGTCCTTCAGCACCAGGATCTGGTCCGCATTGCGGATGGTGGACAGGCGGTGCGCGATGACGAAACTTGTCCTGAGCGAAGTCGAAGGAGAGGTGCGGCCTTTGAGTAATTGGTCGAACGCTTTTTGGATCAGGCGCTCGGTGCGTGTGTCGACCGAGGAGGTGGCCTCGTCCAGGATCAGGATGCGCGGGTCCGCCAGCGCAGCGCGCGCAATCGAGAGCAACTGGCGCTGTCCCTGACTCAAACCGGAGCCGCGTTCGCCGAGGACAGTCTGATATTTTTCGGGCAGCCGTTCGATGAACGAATCGGCGTTGGCTAGCCGGATGGCGGACATCACCTCCTCATCCGTGGCTTGCGGTTTGCCAAATCGCACGTTCTCCATGACGGTTGTGCTGAACAGGAAGGTGTCCTGCAGCACAATTCCGATCTGACGGCGCAGCGATACGGCGGTGACCTCGCGCACGTCGATGCCGTCGATCTTCACCGAGCCGTGCGTGACATCGTAGAAGCGCGGCAGCAGGTTGATGATGGTGGTCTTGCCCGCGCCGGTCGGGCCGACGATGGCGACGGTCTGCCCGGGTTCCGCGATAAAACTGACCTGCTCGAGCACCGGTACGCCGGTCTCGTATTCGTGGGAAACCTGGTTGAATTCGACGCGGCCGGTGATGTGCGGCATTTCCCTGGCATCGAGGCGATCGGTGACGGCAGGTTGTTCATCAAGGATATTAAAGATGCGTTCACCGCCGGCGATGGCGTTTTGGATATTGGTCCACAACACCGCGATCTGCTGGATGGGCTGGTTGAAGCGCTGTACATAAGCAAGGAAGGTCACAACCAGACCGAGCGTTACCGTTGTGCCGAAGAGCGTTTGACCTTTCAGCAAATACCATCCGCCCACGCCGGTGACGATGGCGAGGCCGATGTACGAGAAGGCTTCCAATGTCGGTGCGAGCGCGGAGGTGTATGCCACGGCTCGCACATTGGCATCCCGGTTCGCGGCGTTGACCTCCTTGAACTGCTCGATGTTTTCGTCGGCGCGGTTGAACGCCTGCACCTCCCGCACCGCGGCGATCGATTCCTGCAGTTCGGCGTTGACATTGCCGATCTCCTGCCGGCTCCTCCGAAATGCCTTGCGCGCCTGATCGGAGAAATAGACCGTGGCGATGAACATCAGCGGCGAAACGGACAGCGAGAGCAACGCAAAGGGCAGGTTCGTCGTCAACATGTTGTAGGCCACCCACACGAGCAGCAGGATTCCGCTGGCCACGTTGACCAGCGCGAAGGAAAACGCCTGTTCGATGGCGGTGGTGTCATTGGTGATGCGGCTCATCAGATCGCCCGCCTCATGTTCGGCGTAATAGCTGAGTGAGAGCGAGTGCAGCTTCTCGAACACCTCCACGCGCACGGCGCGCAGCACGTGCTGACCGGTCCAGGCCATGGCGAAGAAGGTCGCGCCGGTCAGGACGGAGCCGGTCACATACAGGGCAACGATGACCATGATCAAGCGGAACAAGGCGGCGATTCGATCAGCAGGTGTCGCGTCCGCCGGGACCTCGTACCCACCGGCGTGAAAGGTCCTGTGGATCAACCCGCGGGTGAACGTCAACCCGGAAGGATCGTCGGCCGTCAGCCAGCAGCTTGAAGGTTGCCCGGCCGGCGCTTCGCTTCCCATCCCGAACGAATCGAAACCTGCGAGAGCCGAGGCGCCCGCCGGTACGAGGAAGCAGTCCGTGGCCTGCCCGGTCAGTTCCGGGGTCGAGACCTGCGTCCACGTGGAAATGAAGACGAAGAAGACGGCGAGCAGAATCATGTACCAGAAGCGGTTGAAATATCGGCCGAGGCGCGCCAGGGTCTCGCCGAGTCTGCGCGGCTTGATGGTTTCCTGGTTGAGCATGCCGCCGAAGCGGCCGCCAGGACCTCCGTGCATCATTGGTCTACCCTCCTTGAGACTTCCGAAGTCTCAAGGACTTCGGAAGTCTGTTGAGACTCAGGTAATAGTTGTGAATTGTAAATTTCTGCATAGATTGGTTCTTCTTCCATAAGGTCTGCGTGCTTTCCCTGCGCCACCACCTCACCTTTATCGAGCACGAGGATTTTGTCGGCGTTCATGACGGTGCTGATGCGTTGCGCGATGACGAAGGAAGTGCGGCCTTTCATCAGGGTGTCGAGGGCGGATTGAATCTGAGCCTCGGTGGTCAGGTCGACCGAGGAGGTCGAGTCGTCCAGGATCAGGATGCACGGATTCAACAGCAGGGCGCGGGCGATGGCCACCCGCTGCTTCTGTCCGCCGGAGAGGGTCTGGCCGCGCTCGCCGACGTGCGTGTCGTAGCCCTCGGGGAAGGACATGATGAAGTCATGCGCGGCTGCGGCCCTGGCCGCCTTTTGGATCTCCTCGAGGCTGGCCTCCGGCTTGCCAAAGGCGATGTTCTCACGGATGCTGCCGCTGAAGAGCGTGGTTTCCTGTAAAACGATTCCGATCTGTGAACGCAGCGAGTCGAGCGTCACCTCGCGCAGGTCGTGCCCGTCGATGGTGATGCATCCCTCGCTGGGATCGTAGAAGCGCGGCAGTAAATTGATGATGGTGGTCTTACCCGAGCCGGTCGCGCCGAGCAGGGCGATCGTCTCTCCCGCCCTGGCTTCGAACGAGACCCGGTTCAATACCGGTTCGCCGCCGCTGAAATATCGAAAGGTCACATTCTCGAACTTCACCTCCCCTTTCATGGGCGGCAGTTCGACGGCGCCCGGTTTGTCCGCGATGTCGCTCCGGGCATCCAGGATTTCGAAGATGCGTTCGGCGGAGGCGGCGGCCTGCCCCATCTGCGTGACGATCATGCCGAACATCATGATGGGGAAGAACAGGTACATCAGATACAAAGAGAACTCCTGCCAGGCGCCGAGCGTGAGCAGGCCGTCAATGATCTGTTTGCCGCCCGCGTACAGGATGGCAGCCTGCCCGAGGTTGGCCACCATGAACACGAACGGGAACATGAAGGTGAACAGGCGCGAGACCGCGATGGACTGCGCCATCGTGTCGTCCGCCGCGGCGCGGAACTTTTTCTGCTGTTCCAGCTCGCGTGTGAAAGCCTTGATCACCTTGATGCCGGCCAGGTTTTCCTGCAGTACGGTGTTCAGGTGCGAGAGTTTCTGCTGGACCTTCGTGAACAGCGGCTGGGCCAGGCTGGCGAACACGATGAAGATCACGATCGCGATCGGCAGGATCGGCATGGCGGTCCAGGCGAGGGAGGCATTCGAGGTGAAAAGGATGATCACCGTGCCGCTGAGCAGGATCACCGCGCCCACAAGCTGTAACAGGCCCTGTCCGATGAAGAGACGGACCTTTTCCACATCGTCCGTGGCGCGGATCATCAACTGGCCGGTCTGGTTCCGATCGTGATACGAAAACGACAGGTTCTGGATTTTCGCGTACAGGTCGTTGCGCAGATCGTACGCGACGGCTTGTGAATTCTTCTCCGCCCAGAACGCCTGCAGGAAGGAGAACACGCCGCGCAGCACGGCAAAAAGGACGATGGCCAGGAGCGAGACAACCAGCGCCCGAGGGGCGTTGCTGACATCCGACTCGAGTTGGGCACTGAGCTGGTCAAGAGTCAAGGATGCCTCCCTGCCCGTGAGTTCGAGGATTTTGGGCAAGGCTGCACCGACAAAATTGGAGGGGATCTTGTCGAGCGCGCCCAGAATCTGATCTCCGATGAAACCGCGCGTGACCGCGTCGATCACATTTCGAATCATGCGCGGCACGGCCAGTTGTGAGATCGTGGCGATGATGAGAAAAACATACGGTAAGAGCGCCTGACGTTTGTAATTGGTCAGGTAGCGGATGGCGCGGCCGATTCCCTTGAAGGAGGGTCGGTGGCTGCCGCGACCGTGTGGCATGGATCTTGACATGGTTGCCTGCATAGGGTCTCTTTCTTGATTTTT
>VGNF01000031.1 GCA_016866195.1 Chloroflexota bacterium
TGCAGCCAGCGCGGAGTGGTCCCCCGGTTCGATCAGATATCCGTTTTGGTCGTGCGTAATAATCTCCCAGGCGGCGCCCTGGGTTGTACCAACGGCAGGCAGACCAAAGCCCATTCCCTCGAGGTAGGCAATGCCGAAACCTTCATACGTGGAGGGCAGGATCATCACGTGCGAATGTCTGAGTCGTTGCTCCAGAGATTGACTCTCGAGAGATCCGTGAAAAGTGACGGCGGTGGCCAGATGATTGCCTTCACAATAGGCCCGGATTCGGTAAACGTATTCAGGATCAAACTCTTTCGAACCGACCACGTCCAAGTGAAAAACAGAATCCACCTGGCGCAGGGCCTCCAGGAGCGTATGTAACCCCTTTCGCTCAATGACATTCCCCAGGAAGAGGATTCGAAACGGGTCCATTAGTGCCCGTGCGCTGATTTCCTCCTCAGATATTGCCTCGCCAAACCTGTCCGTCGGTGGATTGGCGATCAGGCAGGGTTTTGCCGTCCCGACCAAGTCCTGCACCGCTGTTTTTGTGGTCCTGGAATTGAAAATAAAACCATCCACGCCGGAAAGATAGATCTTTTCAATGAAACGGAAAAACCGATTCTGCCAGGCCGGCCGCTGTTCCAGACACCGCAAATGGTGCACCAGACTGATGACGGGGTATGGATGGATTTTGCGATTGGCGCCGATCAGAGATGGGTGATTGAGTTCATCTTGAATGAGGAGGTCCAGATCGCTGGGCAATTTGAAGTGAATGTTGTCGGTGAGGTGAGCTGCATAGGTCCGCCACGGGAGCGAGATGATCTCGACTGCATCCCCTTGGGAGGAGAGATAATCCACCAGCTTCCGGTCGTACCAATATCCTCCGCTGAGCGTATTCAGCGAACCATAAATGATCAATCCAATTTTCATGAGACAGTCTGGCAGCAGAAACTCAACCGGGTTCGACGGAGTCAACTATGCCTGGGATCATGGAATTCATCGGGAAATGGAAAAGGAAGCCCAGGCGTTTTCGTGCTCCCATAATACCAGGCGTATGACACAGATGTTTCGTGCCCGGATGTGACCATTCAGAGTCGTGGCAAGAATGCGGGCGAAGTTTTCGATGGATGGATTCAGCCCCGCAAACTCAGGCTTCTCGTTCAGCAATTGATCCCTGTAATAGTCGACAACTTCGTCAAGATGGTTTTCCACCTCCAGAATATCTACAAGAAATCCATGGGGATCGAGTTCCACTCCCTCCAACTGAAGTTCTATTATGTAATGGTGAGAATTGGGTAAATTTTCCGGACCCCAATTTCCCCCAAAGAGGAAATGGCGGGCGATAAAATCCCTGCGAACGGCAAGTGCATACATGCATGACTCCAAGATTTCTTTCTTGATTATGAAGCGGGCTGCCCCACTTTCCCTCTCCAAACGCTGACCAATCGCGATGGATCTTGTGTATTTTATGATGTGTATTCAAGCAAAACCTGAATAACCTCGTGTGGTTCTCGATCGATTAATTCATATGCGAGCGGAGCCTCCTCAAAGTTGAACCGGTGTGTGATCCACTTCTGCGGTTGGATGCGTTTCAACGCCTTCCAGGTTACATCGAACCGGCGCGTTTTATCCCAGCGCTGGGAGAGCTCTGGGGCAATTGTGGATACTTGTGATGCAATTATTTTAATGCGGGAGCGGTGAAAGGCGCCTCCCAGGTCCACTTCGCATTTATCCTTGCCATACCAGGACCCAATCACGATTCGACCTGAGAAACGTGTTAGGGCAAGCGCGTGGTTCAAAGCCTCAGCGGAGCCGCTTAGTTCGAAGGACAAGTCGAATTTTGAGGACGCGCAGGACAGGAGATCTTGTAGGAATCGAGCAGAAGCAGGGTCGAGGCTTGCAGTCACATTCAACTGAGAGGAGGCCTCTCGCCTCAACCGGTGCAGGTCGGCTGTGACCAGGCAGTCCAACGGAAACTCAGCCAGCAACGCGGCGACGAGCAGACCGATCGTTCCCTGCCCAAGAACCAGGACGCGTTCACCCAGAATCGGATTTCCATCATGGACCAGGTTTACCGCGGTCTCCATGTTTGGCAGGAAACATGCCGCCTCCGCAGCAATTGTGGAAGGGATGGGATGGAGCTCATCGATTCTGGCGATGAAGTGGGTGGCATGAGGGCGAAAGGAGAATACCAGGCGATCCAGCCAGGATTTATCAATCCGTCCACCGGCCTCAATGACCCGCCCGACGCATGCGTACCCGTAGGTTAGCGGATATTGAAGATCACTGCTGATGGAGTCGTATTCGTCTGATATCGAGGAGAATTGACCACGGTAAATCAACATCTCCGTCCCAGCACTGATCGAGGAGCAGATCGATTTCACCAACACTTCGTGCTCAGCGATGGGTCTGAGAGGTATCTCCCGCAGATCCAGCTGACGGGGGCCGCTGAAGAATAACTGTCGGGCGGGTGGCATTGGATGGTCAGAAGTTTAACATAAAAGAAATCCCCGATCGAGCGGGATCGGAAATGGAAAACCACCTGCAATCCAGGAGCATTGCAGACCGGCCAATCTGGATTGAAAAAGAATTACTTGCTCAAGGAAGGTCGAAACGGATAGTTTGACACGTCCCGCCGGAATTCGTAATTGTCAATGATCGCCTGGATGATCCGCTTTTGCTCGGGCTTTACTTCCTTGAATTCAAAACCCACATTGAAATATTCCGGGCTGATATCCCTCTGGCACCAGACCACTCGGGCGGGGATCGTCATGCGGAAAGCCTGGATCTCCGGCAATTCGGGCACTTCGAAGGCAAGGGTGATATCCAGATTTTCCTCGATGGATTTATCCCCGATCACCATGGCGCCCTTCAACGTCAGATCCCCCAGGTATCCGATCAAATACACCCTATACAGGTCATACACCTGGGTGTAAGCCATCAAGTTCTTGCGCGGTTCCTGGCGTCTTTCTCGCATTATGGACTGGAATGGATCAAGTGTACATGAACTCGAATACGGATTTCATTGCCATTGTGTGGTAAAAATTGACCATGCGCTGGATCTACCTCTCCCCTCATCTGGACGATGCCGTACTCTCCGCCGGCGGACTCATCTACGATCAATCTCAAGAAGGTAAGCAGGTTGAGATCTGGACGATCATGTGCGGATTTCCAGCTTCGGAGGACGTTTCCCCTTTTGCGGAAATGCTCCACCAGAGGTGGGGAATGACCTCAGCCGAGCAGGTCGTGCGGAGTCGTCGTGTGGAGGACGGGAAGGCAGCCGGATTGGTCGGAGCAACGCCGGTCCATTTTGACTTCCTGGATTGTATCTACCGTCGAGACAGCGATGGGAACTGGTTGTATACCGACATCTTTCTGCCTCCCCACAAAGAGGAGTTCGAGCTGCCGCAATCCATTGCAGATGGGATTGCCCAACGCCTTCGGTCAGAAGATCAGCTGGTTTGCCTGCTGGGAATCGGCTCGCACGTTGACCATGTCCTGGTCCGGCAGGCGGCAGAAAAGCTCCGCCGGCCGTTGATCTATCTGGCGGATATTCCCTATATCTTCAAATATCAGGCTGAACTGGACGAAAAGGCGAAAGGGCTGAAGGTCACTCATTGGTCGGTGAGCGATGAAGGTCTCAGGGTTTGGAAAGTCGCGATTGAAACGTACGCATCCCAGAAAGGATCCCTTCAGGATTTGATGGATGGCGGTGAAACGCTCGAGCGTCGGATCGATCATTACTGGTCAGAACTGCGTGGTACCATTCGTACCTGGTCTGTCATATAGACAATTTTCGAGGAATTTCAGGGCTTGAATCTCCTTTTGAATCGTGTTATATTAATACCGAATTTCCGGCCTACCCGGAAATTTTTTGCCCGGTTGCATCTCTGAGAGGAGATGCAAAATTCTATTTGCAGGACACTCTCATGCCCACGAACTTTCTTACCAAAGAGGGTTTTCAGAAACTTCAAGAGGAACTGGATCACTTGCGAACAGCCAAACGGCAGGAAGTGGCTGCGCGCCTGCACGAGGCGATGGAGGGAGGGGAGCTGATCGAAAATGCCGAATATGAAGCGGCCAAGAACGAGCAGGCTTTTGTCGAAGGCCGCATTCAGGAATTGGAACTGCTGCTTGCCACCGCGCAGATCATCGAAGAAAACGGCAAGGGCAGCCGAGGCGACATTATCCAGATCGGATCCAAGGTGACCATCAAGGAGGGCAATTATGATCCGGAGACTTTCGTGATCGTGGGCGCCGCTGAGGCCAATCCGCGTGATGGCAAGATCTCGAACGAATCGCCGATCGGCAAGGCCATTCTCAACCACAAGTCGGGTGATGTGGTGAGAGTGGAAACTCCGAGCGGCACCTACAATGTAAAAATCATGAAAGTCGGATAAGTCAGGACGCGATCCGTCAGCCCCGCGTACCTGCGCCGTTTGGCGGGTGGCGGGGCTTTTTTCTTGAACAGGGAGCCCTCATGGCAGAATATTCCGCTCTGGAAAAAATCCGATTGCAGAAAGTCGAAGAATTGCGCGCGGAAGGTGTGGAGGTGTATCCCCCTCGGGCAAACCGAACCCATACCAGCCTGCAGGCGATTGCTGAATTCGAAGCCGCTGAATCCGAGGGACGGGAAGTCAAGGTCACGATGGCCGGGCGCATTCGTGCCGCCCGCGCCATGGGCAAGATCTCCTTCGCCCACATCGAGGATGGTGACGGCAAAGTGCAACTCTTCTTCAGGGTCAACGATCTGGGCGAACGGGTGGAATTCTTCAATCGCATGATCGATTTGGGGGATTTTATTCAGGCTTCCGGGTTTATGTTTCGCACGAAGACTGGAGAAGTCACGCTTCACGTTCAGGATTTCAAGTTGCTCGCCAAGTCGATCACCCCACTCCCTGCCGATAAGGACGTTTCGCAAGCTGACGGGACGGTCATCCGCTACGCCGCGCTGGAGGATCCCGAGCTGAGGGCGCGCCAGCGCTACGCGGACCTGGCGGTCAATCCGGAAGTGCGCGAGGTCTTTCGTAAACGCGCCCGCATCGTCAAGTCTTTGCGAGACTTTCTGGATGATCATGGTTTCCTGGAGGTGGAGACTCCGATCCTGCAGCCACTGTATGGAGGGGCTGCCGCGCGTCCCTTCACCACCCACCACAACGAGCTGAATCAGGACATGTACCTGCGCATCTCCTTTGAACTGTATCTCAAGCGCCTGCTGGTCGGTAATTTGGAGCGTGTGTACGAGATCGGTCGCGACTTTCGCAATGAGGGTGTGTCGTACAAGCACAATCCCGAGTTCACCCAGCTTGAATTCTATTGGGCATATGCCGACTACCTCCAGGTCATGGAATTGACCGAACAGATGGTATCGCATGTCGCACAGCAGGTGGCCGGTTCGACGCGCGTCCGTTATGGGGATCAAGAACTGGATTTCAAACCGCCTTGGAAACGACTCGAATTGCGCCAGGGGATCCTTGAAACGAGCGGGATCGACATTGTCTTGCACAAGACCTCCGAGTCGTTGTTTGAGGCACTTCGATCCCGCCATCCGGACAGGACACCGGATGCGGATTCCACGCGCGGCAAGCTGATCGATTTCCTGTTGAGCGAATTCCTTGAAGCCACCTTGATCCAGCCGACCTTCCTGTTCAATTACCCGCGCGATATCTCCCCCCTGGCAAAATCCATGCCGGGGGATTCGCAGACGGTGGAGCGTTTTGAGGCGTATGTGGCTGGCTTTGAATTGTGCAACGCCTTCACCGAATTGAACGATCCCTTCGATCAGGAGCAGCGGTTTCTCGAAATGGGCAGGGATTACGCCGCGGACTCTGCCGAGAAGCATCCACTCGACGAGGATTACCTGCGCGCCATGCGTTATGGGATGCCCCCCAACGGGGGATTCGGCATGGGTGTGGATCGCTTGACAATGCTCTTGACCAATAAGCATTCGATCCGTGACGTACTGTTGTTTCCTGCTTTGAGGAAGGAGGAATAAGGCTTCCCATTGCGCGATCATGGATGGAAGTTTTCCAATGCCTTTGCATCGAATCTTTAATGCCAGGGACACAACTCCAATGATACAATGAGCCGGAATGGCCAGGAAAATCGCAAACATCAACCGGGAAGGCCGCTCGAGAAACTTGTGGTGGATCACCGCTGCAGTCGTGGCATTCATCATATTATGCGGCGGCGGAATTACATTGTTCCGAATGTATTCCGCCACCCGCCCTCAACCACTTCCAGAAGTCCACACTTTTGCATTCAGCACTTCCACTCCGGCAGCGGTTACGACAATTTCCCCTTCCTTCCCCCCTCCCGTCATCCTTATTTTCCCATTATTGGGAGTGGATCGCATTATCGAAAACTTCGTCAATGGAACCATGAGTCTGGATTATGTCGGAGGGGTTCTGGCGCCCAATGAATCCGCATTCATCGCGAGCAATTGGGCTTTATCCTGGAACATCATTTACCGCGTGTATGGCAATGGCTCCATCATGTACAACGACAGGAACTTCAACTTCACCCTGAGTCCTTCCGTGGTGGAGATGACCTGTCAGACTCTCGGATCCGGCGAAGCCGCTTTTGAAACGATCGCCGTGGCCGCCGGCGCATTTCGGTCGCTGAGGGTGATCTGCAGAGGGGATGGTCAGGTCAATGCGGTTGTAAACGGCAGTCAGGTCACGGGCTCGATCAGCGCCCAGGGTACCCAATGGTTTGCCCCAAGAGTGGGACTGCTCAGGCTGCAAGGCGATTTTGTCAATTTGAACGTGTTCGGTCTCAGTATTCCATTGAATTCCTCCGGCCATGCCGGAACCCTCGAATTGACGTCCTATGTTGTGGGGCCATGAATCCCTTCCCCCATAAGAACCATTTTCATGGATGAACCTTCCCTGGTTCGAGCTGCCCAACGCGGCGACCTGGATTCTTTCAATACGCTCGTTCTGTATTATCAGGACATGGTTTATGGCACGGCATTGCGCATCGTAGGCGACCCGGACCTTGCTGCCGATGCCGCTCAGGAGGCTTTCCTTTCCGCCTTTCGGACTCTGGTCACCTTCCGGGGAGGGTCGTTCAAATCCTTTTTAATGCGCACAGTGACCAACGCCTGTTACGATGAATTGAGGCGAAGGAAACGCAGACCCACCACACCTCTCGAACCGGATACGGAGGATGGGGAAATGGATTCACCCGGATGGCTGGCAGATCCGAATATGTCCCCGGAGGAAACCGCCGAAGCCGTTGAACTGGAGCATGCCATCCAACACTGCCTGGAAAATCTGCCCGTCGAATTTCGATCCGTGGTCGTGCTCGCAGACATTCAGGGGCTCGATTATAGCGAGATCGCGTCGGCTGCCCGCATGCCGTTGGGAACCGTAAAGAGTCGCCTGGCGCGCGCCCGCCTGCGGTTGCGGGAATGCCTGCGAGCCTTCGAGGAACTTTTACCTTCAATCTTCCGTCTGGAAGGGGAAGGTGTTGCATGATTGGGACTCGGGATGTTGAAGTTCTCTCGTCATATCTTGATGGACAATTGAGTTCGGGGGATTTAGCCCAAATCGAATCCCGGCTCACCTCGGATGCCGAACTGGCTTCGGTCTTAAAAGATTTGCGTATTGCTCGAAATGCTCTTAAACGTTTGCCGGCAAGCAAAGCTCCCAGGAATTTCATTTTGACGCGAAGCAAGGTGGGGGAACGCCCTCCCATGCCGCGCGCCTACCCAGTATTTCGATTTGCCAGTGTCGTTGCCACACTACTTTTGGCCTTCACGGCCGCTGTGAATTCCATCATTCCTCGTGTGAGTTTTGGCGCGGCCGCGCCGGCTGCCGAGTACGGCTTCGGAGGCGGACCTGGAATTGGGGGAGATTGCGGTGACCCTTGTGGATTAGCCCCATCTCTGCAGATGGGTGCAGCCACAGAAGCGGCAGCAGAATCCGAAGTCTCCCCATCGTTGCTGCTGACAGCTCCGGCGGCCTTAACACCTTCCGCTGGTCAGGATATTGCCCGCGCGACGGAGGCTCCACCACCTGCCGAAGCCCTGCCCAAGGAGGAGCTAACCGCCATACCCGAACCAGAAGTCCCACAGGTGCAGCTGGTTGAGTCGGTCATCCCGGGCTCCTGGCAACTTGGGTTGTTGGGATTTGCCCTGGTCTGCGCGGGGGCAGCACTTTACCTACGACGGGTTGCGAAGCATAAGTGGAGTTGATCCGGGAGCGGCATGTCCCGAGATTCGCTTTACCAATTCTGCCCTCGTTGCGGGTCTCAATTTGCGCGCGAGGAGAAGTTTGGAAAGATCCGCCCGGTGTGTCCGGAATGCGGGTGGATTCAGTTCGTTGATCCCAAGGTGGCTGCAGCCGTTTTGGTGGAGCGGGATGGTCGCGTTTTGCTTGTGCGTCGGGTGAACGAGCCGTTCCGTGGAAAATGGACCTTGCCGGCCGGATTTGTAAACGGCGGCGAGGATCCTGCGGAAGCCGCGGAACGCGAATGTCTGGAGGAGACCGGCTTGGAGGTACGTGTTCGAAAAGTCCTGGATGTGATCTCGGGTCGCGAACATGAACGCGGCGCCGATTTCATCATCCTGTATGAAGCGGAGATAATTTCCGGGTCCATGAATCCTGGAGATGATGCCGACGCGGTGGAGTGGTTTCCCAGGAATGAATTACCGCCGCTGGCATTTCTGGCCACGCAAAAAATGCTGACAAAATGACGAAGATCCCGTGAACCTCCACGGGATCTTCGCTCCTCCGAGGGAATTATTCCGCCTGGTAGGTAATGAACTCGTAACTCTCCACGGTATTGTTGTCAAAGTCAACCGCGTAGAAACCGATGGCGTAATCCCCATCCACCGGAGTCCTCGATTCGAACCAGAATCCCTGCTCGTCCCAGGTGAAAACATCTTCGCTCAGGGAATAGTCGAAGTAGGTCTCGCCATTTTCGTCAAATACGTATGATTGAACGTAATCGGTGAATTGATCCCCGATCTGCGGGGTGATCTCCACCGGCGTAACGATCCCCGAGCCGTCCGGATTTGGCAGGGCATATATGTGCAGCAGGTTTCCATCCGGATCGAATACAAGTTTCGCGTCGTCCGGCTGGCTTCCATTGGCGTAGGTGTATTGGCCATAAACAGAATACGTGGATAGACCTTCGGATGAGATGTATTCGTCGGGTTCGAACAAGGCAAAAGCTTCGTGTTGTCCATCCATGAGGACGAAAAGACTCGGAGTCCATTCATAATTTACCTGAATGGGACTCGGTCCGTAATCCGGCATGTTCACTCCGTCGATGGTAAGGGTGGATTCCGAGAACACGTAAGACGTGTCGCCCACCCAATAGGCATCCGCCTCAGGATTGTAGAAGAAGAGGATGAAGTAGATGTACGAGACGTTGCCGGTTACGTTTGTGCTCAGGGTCAGGATCTCCTCCCCGACCACGGTGGTGTCTGAAAGCTGGATCGGCGCGATGGCCATCTCTGAAGCCCCCGGCGCAACCACTTCCGCCGTTTTGTTTGGGACGTATGCCTGCCCCTGTTCCGGAACGTATGCCTGGCCGGTGTAATGGAAAGCAAGGAATTCATCCCATGAGGATTGTTCCAGGAAGTCCGCCGCGTCCAATCCGTAGCGGACCGGGGTCTCATCCGTGAACTCGGTCACAATATAGATGTCTGAAATGGGGAAATGAAATGACATGCCATTGGATCCCGCCATGCGGTCGCCGTGTTTTTCGGCAACCACCGCGGCGGACATGGCTGCGCGCAATTGATCGGAGGCCTGCACGATGGCTGGATCATTGGTGGTTGCCATGATTTCGGCAAAATTCACCAGATCAATGAAGGACGATGGAACGTCTTCACCAAACACGCTGTAATAGCCGCGGGAATACTCACGTCCCTGAGCGACCCATTCCTGGTCGATCACGGCCAATGTGGAGATAAGCTGGTTCATGGCGGCGATCACTTCCGGCATGCGGGCGCTCTCGATCGCGCTCAACGTCGTGCCGGCTTCGATCTCGGCGGTTTCGCTAGGTGAACCGCGCAGGGTGAGGATGGTGTCCTCCACAATATACGTGGACACGATTGCCTGCGATAGCCCGCGCCCATCCATGGTGGGATTCTGAGCGAGTTGGTACAACCAGGCCGCATACGCCCAGCCCTGGCTGGGAATAACCTCCTCGGAGGCGACCATGAAGTTGCTGTATGGATAGATCTGGCCATATACTTCGACCATGGCCATCAAACAGGCGTCGAATCCAATGACTTCGAACTTCCTGCCCCCCATGTTTGATTGAACCTGCCGGATGGCTTCGGTGATTTGTGACATTTTCATCCCGGAATTGGACGCCTGGTCTGTCCATCCAATCGTCCAGCCGGCTCCATGATCCGAGAGGATCACCGCATATTTCTTTGCCGGATATTTTTGAACTCCCCATGAGAGGAATTCCACGAGCGTTTGAGGATTCCCCATGTCCACCTCGCCGATATTTTCGACGACCGGGGAGGTGATTGTGGACAGGTCGGAATCGTTGGTGACATACAGCCGGCGGGTCTCCGTCCAATTCCCATCACCATCAAAAGATCCCTCCGCCCGGTCGAGCTGGACGATCACGTTCACTTGCGGCGTGGATCCGACCAATTCCATCTCGTTCACATCGAACCAGATGTCCTGTTCCAGCACATCGTCATCTGCATCTGCATAGACCAGGATGGTCCATTCGGGAAGGTTTGAAACATCCTGCGGCAGCGAGAATTCCGGCACAAGCGGACTCGATGGAAGAGAAATTCCGGTTTCACCCAGGAAGGTGTCACCAAAGAAATAGAGCAGTATCAGGGCTAAACAAACACAAGCCAGACATACGAGGATGACACCCAGCACGAGCGGTACGCCAACTTTCGAATTGCTTCTCATACCTGCACCTCCTGATCGTTGATTGCAGGCATAATAGCATGACGGTCCGACCCTAGGCAAGAGGCATGGAGATTATTTTCACAAGCTTTTTAATTTCCAGTGTGGGAAATCCTTCCCTAATTGCAGGATATGGTGTATGCTTGCGGCTCAATAGTACTGGAAATAAGGAGTGAATGCATATGAAACGATATCGGATGCTCGCTGCTTTTTTTGCCATTATGGTATCTGTAAGTCTGGCCTGTGGCAGTATCAGTTTTGATACTTCCACGACCATTCCCACGCCAACCTCTGCGCCCGTCCTCAATCCCACGCCCGATCAACTCCAGGTGCAACCGCCAGAACCCCCGGTTTCGTCTCCGTCGGCTGGAAATGATTCCGGTTTCGTGACGGTTGAAGATCAAAACAAGCTGTTCGTGTTCGAAATTCCAGGAGACTGGACGTACGAAGCAAATGATTTGGGTAATGCCATCTATTCAGATGTATACATGTATTCTGATACCTGGACCTCCCCGGATGGGAGCGGCGTAATCGAAAGCATCTCTGGGCGTTCGGAAGGTTTCGATTTTGATGGCACCACCAGCACATATGTTACCCTGGATTTATTGAATACCTACTATAGTTCCACGGGGCGTGAGGGGGATATCCGAGTCTCCTCCACCTCGACCGCACAGGATGGCAGTACACGCCTTGATTGGAAGTCCACCGGTGGAGATTACTCTGGAATCAGCTGGTTCGAGATCAGGGGTAACCGCACCTTTCTAATGTGGACTGTCGATTGGGGAAATGCGGCGGATCAGTCCGTATTGGATATCTTGGATCACGCGATCAATACGTATCAAATCCAAACTCAGTAATAGACGGATTGTTCCAATTGCCCAAAGTGGGCTGGGGGATGTTTAGGCAACTTTCGATAGCATGCCTTGGGCATCAGTAAATAGGACCCGCACAAGCGGGTCCTATTCATTTATTCCAATTATGCTAGAATGATATCCATGATGGATGTCCGACCCTCCCCGATTGCGGGTACGTGGTATTCCGGAAACCCCGCAGCCCTTACCCGGGAGATCGAGGCGTATTTGGCAGCCGTTCGCCCGGTGGAACCACCGGGAAAGGTGATCGGGATCATCGTGCCTCACGCCGGGCATCGTTACTCCGGTCCAGTAGCGGCTCATGCGTTTGTCTTGCTTCGCGGTCTCACACCTGATCTCGTGGTGGTCGTCTCCCCGTATCATCAAATGGCGTTCGATCCCCTGATAACGACAGCTCACGAGGCTTATTCCACGCCGTTGGGTACCATCGAAGTGGACCGGGAGGCTCTCAGCCAGCTTGCCAAGGTTCTCGATATCCCAATATCCCCTCTCCAACGGGATAAGGAACATTCCCTTGAAATTGAACTGCCCTTTTTGCAGTGTGTCCTCGGAGGCAGCTTCAAAATCCTGCCGATCATGGTCCGGGCGCAGGAATCGGAGATTTCCAAGCGATTGGGACAGACTCTGGCGGTTACTTTACGAGGAATGAATTTTCTCCTGGTGGCTTCAACGGATCTATCGCATTTCTACGATCAAGCTACCGCCTCGATACTGGACCGGGAGATGCTCAGTCGGTTCGAGTCGCTCGATCCGCAATCGATATTTGATGCCGAGAGACAGGGAAAGGGATACGCGTGCGGCCATGCGGCAGTGGCGGCAGTCCTTTGGGCGGGCATCGAACTGGGTGCCGATAAGGTGAGTGTGCTAGATTACGCAACCTCCGGGGACGTCACAGGGGATCATTCCTCCGTCGTCGGATATGGCGCGGCGGTCATTACCAAGCCGGTATAATCCCTTCCATGTTTGCCAGGCTCGCAGTCAACCTCCCCGCAGTGAACGGGGTTTTCGATTATTCAATTCCGGACGAATTGGGGAACCGCATTCAGGTGGGGTCTTTGGTTTCTGCCCCGTTTGGCTCCAAAGTGGTACAAGGGGTGATCCTCGAGATTACAGACACCTCCACAATTCACGATCCAAAAAGAATTCTTGATTTGCTCGATCCCTCCCCCGTGCTGACCCAGCCGTTGCTTGGACTTGCTATTCAACTTTCGGAAACCACTCTGAATCCACTTGCAGCGGTCGTTGGATTGATGCTTCCGGCGGGATTATCTCAGCAGGCGGATGTCCTGTATCGTCTGGAAAGGCCTGATCTGGAATCCGCCGGGTTGATCCAGAAGAGGATTGTGGAGCTGCTTCTAAAGCGGGGGCCTCTGCGCGGGCGTCAGATCGATTCCCATTTTGGAAGAGTCGAGTGGAGAAGAACCGCGAGCACGATGATTCGCAAGGGAATACTTTCCTGTAAAAACGTGCTTCCTGCGCCTCGCGTCAGACCCAAACATATCCGCGTGGCCCAGCTGGCGGTACCGCCGATTGAAGCGCATGCCGCAATGGAATCCTTGGGTACCAGGCAGACAATTCTCCGGCGCCAGAAGGCACTGCAATTCCTGATGAGTCAACCTCTTGCGATAAACCTCTCCTGGGTTTACGCAGAATCGGGGAGCAACCTGGCGGATTTGCAGGAACTCGAAGAGCGTGGCCTGATTCGATTGTTCGAAAATGAGATCTTTCGAGATCCGCTTGAGACTCTTGAAAAATCAACCAGGATGGAATTGCCGCCCAGCGAAATGGAGCTTACCCAGGAGCAAACCAATGCCTTGGGGGAAATCTTAAAATTCATTTCCGGAATTGGCGATTCCCCGCCGATTCTCCTTCACGGAGTAACGGGTTCGGGAAAGACTGAAGTTTACCTGCGCGCAACAGAACAAGCCATAAAAAATCACAAAGAGGCGATCATCCTTGTTCCGGAAATCTCCCTTACGCCTCAAATGGTGCGGAGATTCCTTCACCGTTTTCCCGGCCAGGTGGGGTTGGTCCATTCGAGGTTGTCGGATGGCGAGCGGTACGATACCTGGCGGAGAGCCAGAATTGGGAACTTGAAAGTGATCATCGGAGCCCGTTCGGCCTTGTTTACTCCGCTTCCGCATCCGGGCTTGATCGTGATCGATGAATGTCATGATCCTTCCTATCATCAATCAGAACCGCCTTTTTATGACGCAGTGGATTCAGCAATCGCTTACTCCCGACTGTGCGGAGCCGTTTGTGTTTTGGGGTCGGCGACACCGACCATCGAACAGCGGTATATGGCCGAACGCGGTGCATGGACCCGAATCGAACTACCTCGTCGAATCAAATCGAAGGGGCTTCCTGCTGTGGAAGTGGTTGACATGCGTCAAGAGTTTCTGACGGGAAATCGAGGGATTTTCTCCCGCTCGCTGGTCGAATCCCTGGCGGAGACGATCGAACGCAAAGAGCAGGCCATTTTATTCCTCAATCGAAGAGGGACTGCCACATACGTGTTTTGCAGGGAGTGCGGGGCCGTCGTGAAATGTCCCAATTGTGACGTGCCATTGACCCTGCATGTGGAAGGCACGAATCGGCCCGAGAGCCTTACCTGTCATAGGTGCGGTTATGAACGACAAACCCCCAAAAAGTGCAGTGCTTGTGGAAGTCCCCAAATCCGAGCGTACGGGATGGGAAGCGAGAAGGTGGAAGCCGAAGTCAAAGCCCTGTTTCCTACAGCGAGAACACTGCGCTGGGATTGGGAAACCACGCGTCAAAAGAATGCGCATGAGATCATCCTCACCCATTTTTCCAATCATCAGGCGGATGTCCTGATTGGAACCCAAATGCTGGCCAAGGGGCTCGATCTGCCTCTGGTGACTCTCGTAGGGGTGGTTCTCGCGGAGGTGGGATTGAATTTCCCGGATCCCTTTGCGTCTGAAAGAGTATTTCAATTGCTTACCCAGGTAGCCGGCCGTGCGGGGAGGTCTGACCTTGGCGGGAAAGTAATCTTTCAGACGTTTGTACCTGACCACTATGCCCTCCAATTCGCGGCGAAACATGATGTCGATGGATTTTATGGGAGAGAACTGGGCAATCGCCGGCAGCTGGGATATCCGCCATTCACGAAGCTTGTCAGGCTGGAATTTCGTCACCTGGATGCAGCCAAAGTGAAGAAAGAAGCCAATGCATTGGCAGACCGGCTCAAGGTCAAATTGGAGGCGGGATGTCAAAGATCCACAGAATTAATCGGGCCGGTCCCCTGCTATTTTGAGAAGGAGGGGGGAGAATATCGCTGGCAGATTATACTCAGGGGTTCGAACCCGCAGGAGGTTCTTCGCGATCTCAACTTGAAGGATTGGCGCATTGAAACCGATCCGGTAAATTTGCTATAATCGGTTCATTCTTATCGAGGAGAGTGAAGAATGGGAAGTTTTTCACGCGGGTGGTCGTTTCTCAAGCAGGCTTGGAGCATGGCTTTTAAGGATCGCGACCTGCTCAAGCCGTCCATCTATGCCCTGGCGGCCGGAATGATCGTTTCGATCATCGGATTGGTTCCACTCGCCGGGGCTTTCGTCCTGTTCGGCGATACCCAGTTTGGAAACATCCTGCTTTTCATCTTGGGCGGGATCATGGTGTTTATCCAGTTCATGGTGACCTATATCTTCTCCGGCATGACAGCCTACCTAATATTTGGGTATCTTGCGGAGGGGGATGGACGCATGGACAAGGCCTGGGCAATCGTCCGACGGGATTTCTTTGATATTCTCACGCTGGCTGCCGCTTCGACTTTTGTCAACATGCTGAAAAGCGCGGCCAGTCGAAACCGAAACCGAGGGATTGTGGCGAACATGGCACGCACGGCCACAAGCCTGCTGGAGGTCCTGTGGACTGAAGCGGCCTATTTGATCCTGCCGGCTATGGTCATCGATGACCTGAATTTGAAAGACGGCATGCAGAGGGTGTGGAAGATCACCAAGGAAAACCTGGTTCTGATCGGGATCAGCACAGTGGGAGTCCGTTTTGTTACCGGCCTGATCGGATTCGTTCTGGGAGTGACCGGCTTTCTGATCGGGTTCGCGGTCGGTGGTGGAACTGCGTATCTCACCGGCGGCGAGACCACACTTTCGATACTCGGGATTGTCCTCGGCGCCTTGATCTTCTTTTCGTTTGTCATGGTGGCCAGCGTGATCAGTTCCTACACCGGTACGGCTTACCATACCTGCCTGTATATTTGGGCTCGTGAGGTTGAAAAGGCCCAGGCCAAAGGCAGCTCGGTACAAGTTCCCGCGCCCGGGCCGTTGGCGGCTGTTCTGACGTAGTTTCATCTGCTCCATCCACCACGAGGAAAACCAGGAAAAGCCTCATGCCCCCTGAGATGCGCCGTGAATTGATCGCCTGGGAGGAGTTGGACAGATTGATCGACCATCTGCTGCCTCAGTTTCGCCGGGAATTCACCGCGATGGTGATGGTCACCCGCGGGGGAATCATCCCCGGCGGGCTGCTGGCGGAGGCAATGGGAATCTCCCATGTCCTGACGGCGGCAGTGGATTTCCCCGCCCAGATCCGGAATGAGAAAACACCTTTGATGGCCTGGCCGGAGTTCATTCAATTTCCGGCGGAGGACAAGCTGCGCGCCCGGCCCACGCTGATTGTGGATGACGTCTGGGGATCCGGCCGCACGATCACTTCGGTCAAGAACCGCGTTTCGGCCGCAGGTGGCTTCCCGGAGACCTGCGTGTTGCACTTTAATCCCTATCGTAATTTATTCGGCAGCGTTCGTCCGGATTATTACGCAGCGGTCACGGATGCGTTCATCGTCTATCCATGGGAGATCGACCGCGGGCCGGATAAAATTATGACCCAAAAAATGTAGACGACCCGACCATGCGATTGCTTGATTCAAACATTTCCGTTCGAAATCAGGTGTTGAAATCGAACGAATATTTCGACGATCTGCCGGTGGATATGCTGCAGGACATCTCGGATCGAATGCATCTGAGAGAATATCAGCGCGGCGAGACTCTTTTTTGGGAGGGGGATCCCTGTGAAGGGTTGTATATCGTCGAACAGGGGAGCGCCAAGATTTTTCGCGTATCACCGGAGGGCAGGCAGTACATCGTGCGAGTGCTTCAAGAGGGGGAGACCTTTGGAGAGGTCCCTGCTTTCGATGGAGGGATGAATCCGGTCAACGTGGAAGCCCTCGAAACCTGTCGAGTTTGGGTGATCGAAAGCGAGAGGTTAAGGGAACTGGTCCGTTTGCATCCCTCCTTTGCACAAAAGGTATTGGTGAATTTCGGAAGAATGCTGCGCGGCATGGTTCGCATGGTCAGTGAAATGGCTTTTTACCAGGTCACCCACCGACTGGCCCGTTTGATCGAGGAACTGCCAAAGGAAAAGTCGATGCCGCACTGGACCCAGGAACAGCTGGCAGCCAGGTTGGGAACCGTGCGGGAGGTGGTGGCGCGGTCGCTCAAGGAACTGGAACGCAGCGGAGCGATCCGCATCGAAGACCGGCGGATTCAGATCGCTGATGAGGCAGTTCTTCAGGAGTGGACCTCGCCCTGACTCGTAGGAAAATCCTGACGATCCTAATCGAATCGACATATCCTGGCAGTCATTAACGAACACCGCTCCCCATACATGTATGGGGAGCGGATCGTTATTGGAGAATGCTCGTATTTTCCAAAAACTGGACTATGGCATGTGACCGTCCATACCTGCACCGCCCATTTCGGCGGAATCTTTGACCGGGATGGTTACCGAAATGTCCTCGTGGTTTTCGAAATCCAGCATGATCGTGATCGTATCCCCGGGAACAAGATCCTGGTTGAGACCGGTCAACATTTTATGGTAGCTGCCGGGCTTTAATTCCAATCTGCCGCCGGTGGGCAGGTCGATCGATTCCTGCGGGATCATTTGCATGACACCGTCTGACCCGGCCTGGCTCAAATGCAATTCAGCAAACCGTGCGATATCCGAGGAAACGCCAAGCAGCGCATCCGCCTGGCCGGATTCGTTCACGATTGTCATGTAAGCTGCGGTGTTGCCATCCTGCAGGCCAGAGCGAACCCACGCCTCTTCCACTTCGATCCCGCGCGAAGAACCGCAGGCGCTCATGAGGATGCCGATCATAAGAAAGAGAACACGGTCTTTCCGCATTCTCTACCCTTCCCAGCCAATACTTCCGATCATTTCTCAACTCTCACTATCGTACATTACGAGCCGCCATCCATCGAAAGACGGCGCTGCGAGTGTAGGTTAGATCCTTTACGGGATGGAACCTTGATCAAACGTACCGGTTGCCAGCAGGGAAGTATCGTCGATGGATTGTGCGGCCAGCATTTGCGCCTGCCTCGCATAATTCGTCGAATCCGCCAGGATCTTCAACGCATACTCCGGGTTGTGGAATCCAGTGCTGTTTTCTGCGGAAACGAAATCCCACAGATATTGCGCCTTGCGGTGCCAGGTCCTGGCCTGATCGAGCAGGGCTGAGTCTGCATTCGGATCGGCAGCCGCCACCTGGAGGGCATTGATGGCGTCCAGGATCGCGTCCTCCGTCGCGATCTTCGTCGTAGCCACCTGCTCCTGGATCACAAAAACGCGGCGAACCACGTATTCAGTATCCGTATGACACTGGCCGCAGGCCAGTTCGGGGTTTAACAGCGGGCTGTGCACATCGTGCGAGGAGAATTTGGCTGCCCCGTCGCGTACGTAAGGCATGTGACAATCCGAGCAGGAGACGCCGGCGTTGAAGTGCGTGCTGTCGGCTGTAAAGAATTCGAATTCCGGGTGTTGCGCCTTCAGCATGGGCGTGCCGGCTTCGGGGTAGTCCCAATCCTTGAAGCCGATATTCTCATAGAACTCGATGATGGAATACACATCTGTGCCATTTGCCCAGGGAAAGGTGAGATATTTTCCTTCACCAGCGAAGTAATATTCTACATGGCAATTGGCGCAAACAACGGTGCGCATTTCCTGCCGGGTGAAGGTCTCCCAATCCTTTCCCTGGGCGGTAAGCGCCTCTTCCAGCGCGGGGTTGGTAACGATCAGCCTCATGGTGCCAGCTTCGTGACAGTTGGCGCATCCGATGGATTGGTCGATCTTTTCCCCGAGTTCCACAAAACTCATTTTATCGTAATCCTCCATTCCCAACTCATTCCATAGAGCCGGATTGTTGGAGGATTTGCATGAGTAGCATGTCCCGGGTGTGCGTTTTGGATCATCCAAATTCAGGTTGAGCCGCTTGGTTGCGCGTACGTCCTCCAGAGCGTTGACATGTCCTCGGTCATCGTTGTAATCCTTGCTGAAAGGATAGCCGGCAAACAGGAGAACCTGGCGTGGGTCTCTTTCCAGCCAGGAAAATTGGGACGCACCTGCGTAGGTTGTATCGATGTTGTTGGTTTTCGTTTTGAGGAAGGTGGTGTACTGATTCGGGAAATTCACACCCCATTTTTCCGAATCCGGTTCCATGGGCTGGATCTCAACCAGGGGCTGAAAGGCACGCTCCTGGGTTGGCTGGTTCTTGAGGAAGATCAGGACACCGGTCAGCGCCGCGGCCAATACCACGATGAGGCCGACCAGGATAAGCGTTGTGTATTTCTGCATATGCGATTCTCCTTGAATTCGATTCGAGAAAGACGACCTGCGAAGGACGGACCCAAAAA
>VGNF01000032.1 GCA_016866195.1 Chloroflexota bacterium
CAGGGTTTGTGTATCGCGGTTGATCTCGCGATCCTGCCTGCGCACCACGACGATCAACCCGATCACTTCGTTCTTGATCTTGATCGGGATCACAGCGACGGACTTTCCCAGGGAGGCAATTTTGAACTTCTGCAGGGGCGCCCAGCCCATTATCAGGCTTTCACCCGAAAGGGACACCAGGGAACTGATCCCATCGTCCACAGGCTGGTTGATCTTTTTCGCCCAGGCTTCCGGAAGGTTGCGATGCGCGCGCAGCAGGAAGTTGTTGCTGCGTTCCTCGCGCAGGAGTAACCAGCACATATCCGCCTCGGCCAGCTGCAGGACGCTGTCCAGGATGCGTTCGAACAACAACCGCTGGTCGGTGATCGAGGTCACTGCCTTGCCGGTAGCCAGGATGGCGGTCAGGTCGCGCAGGCGGCGCTGCAACTCCTCGTTGGTTGCCTTCAACTGGCGGTCAAGTTTCTGCCGTTCGCGCGCCTCCTGCGTCTGACGCAGGGCACGTTCCACACAGGCCACCACTTCGGCATCGCGCGCCGGCCAGAAGAGCGCGTCGATCGCGCCCAGTCGGAAAGCCTGAATCGCCTCGGCCTCCTGTCCCTTTTCGGCTACGATGATCAGCGGTGATTTCACCCCCTGCGAGTTCAACGCGGCCAGCAGATCCTTGCCGCTCAGGCCGGGCAGGTTGATATTGGCGATGATCAGATCCGGCGGGGCCAGCGCCGCGATGCGGATCGCCGAGGCTGCGTCCCCCAATACGCTCACCTGACAACCGAGAGGCTTGAGGGATTGCCTTCCGATTAAATCCGCGATATCGGGATCGCTTTCAACGATAAGGATTTGTTCCCCGGCCATGAATTAACCTTCGGATGATTCTAACACCTTTTCGAGTACAATCCTCTCCATGAAATTCAAGGAGAGAGTCTACTGTTGTGGGCTTTCCGTGCGATCAACCGCGGAGTTCGCAAAGAACGCAGAGGCCTCCCTTTGTCCTGTTCTGCGAACTCTCCCTAAGGACGACACACCGTACTTGCACTCGGAGCAAGTTTCGTGACGATGCGCGTTCTCTGCGGTGAAATGAATTGATCCATCCTTTTAGCCCATCCGATTTCAAACGCCATCGTATTGCCGCGATCATTCCGGCATATCGCGCGGAACGCGACATCCTCGCGGTGCTCAAGGGATTGCCAAAATACATCAGGCATGTGATCGTTGTCGAGGATGCCTCGCCCGATTCCACCGCGGACCTCGTGGCTGCCGCGGCCAAAAGGGACCGGCGCATCCGGCTCATCCGTCATCCAATGAACAAGGGTGTCGGCGGTGCAATGATCTCCGGCTTCCGCAAGGCACTCGAGCTCCGCGCGCAGATCGTCGTCAAGCTCGACAGCGACAATCAGATGGATCCGGGCTACCTGCCGGCGTTGCTCACCCCGCTGATCGAGGGCCGGGCGGATTACACCAAGGGCAACCGCTTCCGCGACTTCGCCTCACTGCGCCGGATGCCTCTCCTCCGCCGCATAGGCAACCTGGGATTGAGTTTTCTCACCAAGGCCGCCACTGGATATTGGAATCTCTTCGACCCCACCAACGGATTCTTCGCGGTGCGGACCGAGGTGCTCGCCCAGCTTCCATTGGAGCGGATCGACAACCGCTACTATTTTGAAACTTCCATGCTGGCAAACCTGTATTTGCAGAACGCCCTCGTGCTGGATGTGCCCATCCCCGCGCGTTATGGCAATGAAACCTCCAGCCTGTCGATTCAGCGCACCCTGTTCGAATTTCCCTTCAAGCTGATGCGTACATTCGTGCAGCGGATCTTCCTCAAATATTTCCTTTATGATTTTTCGATGATGTCGGTGTACCTGCTGGCGGGGATTCCGCTGCTGCTCTTCGGCCTGATCTTCGGCACCCTCAAGTGGGTTCAATACGCCAGCATCAACATCCCTGCGCCCACCGGCACCGTCATGCTGCCCACGCTTTCCGTGATCCTCGGCATTCAGTTCCTGCTTTCCGCCATCGACATCGACATGAACGCCGTCCCCAAGGAACCATTGACTCAAGCGCTCGTTTAAACTCTGCAAGAATGCAGTCACAGCCCTACATACCCGGATTTCAGCCCGCGGATATCGGCCCGCTGGCGCGTTTTCTCCCCGCACTGGAAGACGGGGTGATCTCTGCCTTTTTGGCGCGTCAATCGCTTGAAGGCACCTGGCTGCTGGACCCGTTTGGGTTCTCCCCCCGGCTTGCCCTGGAGGCGGCGCGCAGCGGCTATCGCGTGCTGGTCACCGCGAACAATCCCATCACCCGCTTCCTGCTCGAGACCTTTGCGAATCCTCCCGCCGAATCGGAGTTCACCGCCGCGCTGGCGGAACTCGGGTCGATCAAGAAAGGGGACGAACGGCTTGAAATTCATCTCGGATCCCTGTACCTCACGCACTGCGAAAAATGCAATCACCCGGTCCAGGCGCAGGCTTTCTTGTGGCGGAAAGGGGAGCAGGTTCCCTATGCGCGCATCTACGAATGCAGCCAGTGCGGCGACTCGGGCGAAAGGCTGGCAACCGAGGAGGATCATGAACGCGCGAAGAAGATCTCCGCCACCGACGCGCTGCACCGCTCGCGTGCGCTTGAACGCGTGGTGTCCCTGAAGGACGAGGATCGTTACTACGCCGAGGAGGCCATCCAGCATTATCTCCCCCGTCCGCTTTACGTATTGACCACCATCCTTAACCGCATGGAGGGATTGAACCTGTCTCCGGATAGGAAGCGCGCCCTGACCGCGCTGATCCTGGTCGGCTGCGACGCGGGGAACACGCTCTGGGCTCATCCCGCCGAACGCCCGAGGCCGAAACAGCTTTCCACACCGAACCAATTCCGCGAGCACAACGTGTGGATGATGATGGAGCGCGGGGTAAGCCTGTTCGCGGAGACGGGCGGGCGGGTCCCGTATGAAACATGGCCGAGGAAGCTTCCGCAGGGCGGCGGCCTGTGCATCTTCGAAGGTCGACTGAGGGATCTCGCCCATGCAGTCAGGAAGGAGATTCCCATCACCGCAGTGTTCGCCTCCCTGCCGCGCCCGAACCAGGCATTCTGGACCCTCTCCGCGTTGTGGGCCGGCTGGCTGTGGGGACGCGAGGCGGTGGAACCCTACAAGGTCGCACTGCGGCGGAGGCGGTACGACTGGGCCTGGAACGCGACCGCCCTGAAGACCATGTTCGATCATTTGAATGAATTGCTTGCCAACGGTGTGCCGGTCTTCGGCCTGCTGCCCGAACCCGAGCCATCCTTCCTCACTTCGGCCTTGAGCGCGGCGGAGGTTGCTGGATTCCAACTGGAAAGCCTGGCCTTGCGCACCGAGCACGATCCAGCCCAGGTGATCTGGACGAGTGCGCAAAAACCCGAACTTGCGAAGGCGGATGTCGATCTCGTGCGGAATGCCGTGCTCGAGCACCTGTTCACGCGCGGGGAGCCGGCCGGTTACCTGCACATCCACGCCGCGGGCTTGATCGCACTTGTGCAGGCGCACGCGCTCAAACCGCCGGGGCTAGAGTTCGACGAAGTCCTGCGGCAGACTCATGCCTGGTTCGAATCGATCCTGAGGGATGAGAAACTCTTCATCCATTATTCGACCGGCGAGGGCGTGGAAACCGGTCTGTGGGGTTTGAAGGATCCGCCACCTGCTGAAGAAACCCTCGCCGATCGCGTGGAAATCGCGCTGGTCACGTTCCTGCAGAACAACCCGGACTCGATCTTCATCGAGATCGAGAACGATCTGAATCCGCGCTTCCCCGGCCTGCTCACACCCTCCAAGGGATTGATCTACGCCGTCTTGAATTCCTACGCCGAGAAGGACGGCGCGCGCTGGAAACTGCGCCCCGAGGACGTGGCTTCCGCACGGCGAAAGGAAATGAACACCATGTTCAGCCTGCTGGAGGGAATCGGAAAGCGATTGGATTATGAAGCCCGACGTGAGGACAACACCCTGCTGTGGGAGGATGGCGGGGAACGAGTCCGCTCCTTTTACGTCCTGGCCTCGGCCTTGATCGGCCGGGCGCTCGAAGATGCCGACGAAAAGACCGTGATCGTGATCCCCGGCGGGCGCGCCGCGCTTGCCGCTTATAAGCAGCAGCGCGACCCGGCGCTGGCCGCGCGGTTCAGGGAATGCCGGGTCGTAAAGTACCGTTTGCTGCGCGCCCTCAACGAACTCCCGATCGTGACGCGCGAGACGTTCGAGGAGCAGATCGCCGGCGATCCCGTCGAGCAATCCAGGGGACAGATGATGATGTTCTAAGATGCACAAGATCCTGCTCCCACTGCTGGGATCGGTCCTGTTCCTTGCCGCGTGCATTTCGGTCTCTGTTGAAATGGACGAGACCCGGCAGCCCGTTTTTGTCACTGCCACGCTGATCCCGACGAAGGCTGGGTTCGTCCCCCCGACCTTAACCCCGAAAACGCGAATTACCAGCGAGCCGGTGAGCTCAGCCACCCTGCCTTCGAGCTGCAAGGACAGCGCTGTGCTGCTTCGGGATGTTACCGTACCGGATGGAACCCGCATGCAGGCCGGAGAAAATTTCACCAAGACCTGGGAGTTCCGCAACACCGGCACCTGTCCCTGGGTGAATTATCTGTTGAAGTTTGCCGCCGGCGATGACATGGGCGCACCGCTCTCCGCCCCGATCCAGGACACCTCACCCGGAAACAGCGTGCTGGTTGGTGTGAACCTGACCGCCCCGCTCTCGGATGGAGGATACACCGCTTACTTTACGCTGAACGAACCATCCGGAAGAGACGTGCCCATCGGAACGGAGAAGACCTTCTGGGTGAAGATCGTGGTCGGAGAGATTCTCCCGCAAGCGACAACGTCCGGCAGTCTCAGCACGCCTTATGTTCCCAAAGGCGGGAACAGCAATTGTGCCTACACCTCGAACGGCGGCTATGTACAGCAACTGATCGCCTCGATCAACCAGGCGCGCGCAGATGCGCAACTGCCGGCGCTTACCATCAACGAGCAGCTCACTGCCGCCGCGCAGGGACACAGCGCAGACATGGCCTGCAATAATTTCCTCGGTCACACCGGGTCGGATGGTTCCTATATCGGAAACCGAATCCTCAAGGCTGGTTATACTCCAGCGGGTTATATGGAGATTATCGCCATCGGCACGCCGCAGGATGCGATGAGACAATGGCGGGCGGACCAGCCGCATTGGGATGTGGTGTTGAATCCAGGTCTGGCCGAGTTCGGCGTGGGGTACGCGTATTACGCCAGCAGCGATTTCGGCGGATATTTCACCGTGGATCTTGGAACCCGATGATCCGAATCATTGAATCACGTTGGGAATCTTCGCCTGATACTCCGGGAAGATCTCATCCGTCGCGGGGTTGTTCAATCGCTTGACTAAAATTTCGGAAAGCACATCGCGATAATCGGTGGTGACAGCCAGGTCGCCGGGTCCGATCAACTGACCCGGCTGCATGCCCGGCCACTCGCCATGCACTTTGCCGCCGCGCACATTTCCGCCCAACACCATCATCATGCTGCCATGGCCATGATCGGTGCCGAGGCTTCCGTTCTCGGAGGCGCGCCGCCCGAACTCGGACATGCTGACCGTGGTAAGTCGATGCATATGATCGAACATGTCGGCATGGAAAGCAGCGAGACCTTCCGCCAGGTCCTTCATTAAATTCGGCATGAGTCCGCTCACAGATCCTTGTGCGAAGTGTGTGTCCCAGCCGCCCACATCGATGGCGGAGACCTCGAGTCCCACTTCTGCTTTGATAAGCATGGCGGTCTGTTTGAGCGCCAGTCCGAATTCCGAGTCAGGATACTTTGCGTCGCGCGCCGCCACATATGTGGACGGGTCAAGCCTCTCCAACGTATCCATGATGGACAGGGTGTCCTGTCCCAATGCATCCTCCGCATAGACGGTGTTCAATGCGAGTCGCATCTGCTGCAAGGCGCGCGCATCACCGCCGAGGTGAAAGTCTGTGATGGAACGCAGCGCCGAGACCGGCACACTCCCGCTCAAACTGCGTTGAGGACGCGTGCCCATGCCCACCGCCCGCAAGGGGGACGAATTGCCGGTATTCAACGTGGCGAGATGGCGGCCGATCCAGCCGGAGGCCGGGCCGCGTTCATCGTCCACGCCGCGCTCCATCAACTCCATGGCTTTGAAGTGACTGCGCGATTCATCAGGCGCGCCGCAGGCATGGATGATAGCAAGCTGTTCGCTCTGCCATGCCTGCATCAAAGGCTGCAGCATGGGATGCAACCCAAAGAACCCGTCGAGATCGAGCGCGCGTTCATCCTTATTCGCGCTCGAATCATCCGGCCGGGGGACGCCGAGGGATGGCCGCAATCGATAATAGGCCTCCTCGCCATGCGGCACGACCATGTTCAAGACATCCGCTGCGCCGCGCAGAAACACAACCACCAATGTATCCCCGCGCGGGGCGGTATGCTGCGACGCGAAGGCAAGGCGCGGCATCCAGGAGGGAAGGGTTTGTGAAAATGTAGCTGCCATTATTAACTCCTCAAATCACCCTCACCCTAACCCTCTCCCAAAGGGAGAGGGGACTCCCTTCCCCCTTTGGGGGAAGGATTGGGGGATGAGGGCGGCACGATCATCTCCATTGAAACGCCGGCGAGGCGATCAGACCCGCGGCGATGATTTGCAGAGTCTCCTCATCGGCGGCGCCTGCCGATCGGACCGAATCGATCAACTCGTCACGCGCGGCCCCGGCCAGCGGCGCGCCCAGCAACAGTGACGCAAGCGAATCCACATCGCCTTGCAGACTGCCGCTCGGAGAGACATCCGTCAGCTCGTTGAGATTGTGTTTCGTTCCCGGAATCTCATTCCGAATCAATTCAAAGGCAAACTGCCAGCGCGGCATGAGGTTACCCTGCCACGATTCACTTCGATCGGGATAACCATCGGGTGTGGGCCAGTTGAAATGCAGCTGCCCCATGCGCAGGAGATAATCATGAAGCGCGGCGCCATCGGTTTCGACGTTCAACATGCGCAGCGCCGAGAGCGTGAAGTTGAGCGGACGCTTGTACTTGGGCCGCGCGAGCGACAGACCGTCGAGCAGGATGACGCGCAAAACAGCTTTGATATCGCCCTGCGTTTCAAGAAATACCTGTGCGGCTTTATCCACAATTTCCTTCGGAGGATCGTCCGCGACGAAGCGGCGCGCAAGCTTGGTCGAAATAAAATGCGCGGTGCTCGCATGCGCCGCCAGGGCTTCGATCACGCGTTCCGCCTCTTTTATCCCGTCATTTTGTATGATCATCCCCAGCACGTTCTTCGTGCCGGTGTCGTGCAGGTCCTCTTTGAAGACGAAGTCACCCAGCCAGAAATGTTCCTTGACGTTCCAACCGGTGAGGCAGCGCGCCAGTTCCATCACATCCTTCTGGGTGTAACCGCCGTTCACGCTGAGTGTGTGTAATTCCATCAACTCACGCGCGTAATTCTCATTGGGCGCGCCCTTGTGATTCGCCTGGTTGTCGAGGTAGGTCATCATGGCCGGCGAGTGCGCCGAGGCCCACAGCAGATCATGGAATGAGCCCAGCGCGTGTTTGCGTATCACTTCGCGGTCATCCACAGTCTTTAGATAAAAGCAATTGCCCTTCTCCATGAAGATGTTGAAATGATCGCTCCAGAATTCGACCATGACTTCAACCAATTGCCGTTTGCTGTAGAGCTGGCGGATGAGAGTCGCGCGCCGCAGCTCATTTGGAACGGTTTCGCGATCATAGTTGTCAAAGAGCTGGTTGCTGATGCCTTCCAATTCATTGGCAGCCATGTTCAACGTCTTGAACGGAGCGAGCGGGAGCTCCGCGTCGAAATCATTGATGGACTCGAACGCAAGTTGTTCCTCGACCCAGGCTTGCAGCCCGATCGCTGTAAAACGGGCGCGCTCATCCACGCGCGGACCGAACGTGAGCCGGTTCAATGCGAGGAAATCGCTCGCTGTGAGAGCCGTCCACGGTGTGACGGGCAGGTCACCGGCGAGGCGGCGATAGACAGACGCACAGGAGGAGAGCGCCGCGCTGGCAGTGACCAATGCACCGAGTTTGAGGAAGTCGCGTCGTGAAAGAGTCATAGTTTAACCACTAAGGCTTGCACTGAGTTTATCGAAGTGACACAAAGGATTAGATTTGTGCCGGCACAGGTTCCGTCACGCGATTGACTTTCTCGCGCGGCATCCAATTGAGCAGGGCAAAGCCGGTCGCGCCGAAGGCGGTAATCAACATCAGGGGCCAGATGAAGAACCAGCCCAGCACCGGGAAGAAGGCCGCCAGTTCGAGCAGGATCGAACCGCGGATGAATCCGCCCAAGCCGGAGATGTTGGATTGGCGCGCAAGGCGATCCGCAAGATGCGCGGCAATGCCAGCCGAGCCGAACGAGGAGAGGGTCAACGCGGCCGCCAGCAGAATCCAACCCACGAATTTGGCCGGGCCGAATGGAAGGGCGAGCAGGATCCCGGTCGGGATGGAAGCGATCAACACCACCAGAATCCCCATCCCAAACGCCTGCATGGGAGTGCGCTCGACGCGCGCACGCGCGCGTTCCACGATCGAAGGAAATAACAGCCACCAGGCGGTGAGCAGCGCGGGGAACGCCACACCTAGGATCAGCAATACGAAGAAGATGGCGGAGATATCTGCCATGGGAACATCCTTTCTTGTCGTTGAGTTATAGATGATACAGGGAATGATTTGTAAAAGTTGCAGCCTCTTGACACATTGGCAAATCGGCGTAAAATTCGGCGCAATGTACACGATCAATTGTTTGAAGAGATTATTATATCCACACTTCTTCGGCCTGATCGTTTTCAACCTTTGGAATTAGAGAGTCGCCTCCAGCGGCTCTCTTTTTTTGCTTATGCTCAAACTGCCCGGCCTGATCGACCCGCACGTCCATTTGCGTGAACCCGGCGCGACTCACAAGGAGGATTTCGACTCCGGAACGTCTGCCGCGCTCGCCGGTGGATTCACGCTGGTGCTCGCCATGCCGAATACGAAGCCTCCGATCTTCGATGCCTCCACGCTGGACCTGGCGCTGGCTGCGGCCAAGGAGAAGGCGCGCTGCGACTACGCTCAATTCGTCGGCGCGGGGCCGGATAACGCGGATCAAGTCGCCGCGCTGGCAGACAAAGCCGCGGCGCTCAAGATGTATCTCGACAAGACCTTCGGTGAGCTGCGCCTCGACGACATGACTTTGTGGCAGCTGCATTTCCAAAAATATCCGAAGCAATATCCGATCGTCGCGCACAGTGAAAGCCGCAGCATGGCCGCTGCGATTCTGTTTGCTGCCATGTACGACCGGCCGGTCCACATCGCGCATATTTCATTGCGCGAGGAAGTATTATTGATCAAAGCCGCGAAGGAACGCGGCATCAAGGTGACGTGTGAGGTATGCCCGCATCATTTGTTTTTGACCGCTCCCCTGCCCCCTCCCGTCCTTCGGACACCCTCCCCCATTTTCCCGGAAAATGGAGGAGGGCTGGGTGGGGGTAGGGGTAGATTCGAAGTCCGCCCGCGGCTCGCGGCGCAAAAAGATGTGGATGCGCTGTGGGCCAACCTGGATGTCATCGACTGCTTCGCGACTGACCACGCACCGCACACTTTGGAGGAAAAGGATTCGGAGAAGCCTCCACCCGGATTCCCGGGGTTGGAAACTGCATTGCCGTTACTGCTTACAGCAGTCGACGATGGACGGCTGACAATAGACGATATTGTTCTCCGGTCAGTGACCAACCCGCGCAGGATCTTTAACCTCCCCGAACAGCCGGAGACGTGGATCGAAGTGGACGAAAAGGCTGAATATGAGATCAAGGCGGCGGATCAATTCACCCGCTGCGGATGGACTCCCTTCGAGGGATGGAAGGTGAAAGGGCAGGTCATCCGCGTTGTCCTGCGCGCATGCGAGGCGTTCAAGGATGGGAAGGTGCTGGTCCCGCCAGGCTACGGTCAAAACGTGAGGGCGTGGTGACGATCAGTCTGCGCGCGCGCTTTTGGCGTTTCGTCATGCGAGTCGCCTTCAAGAATCAAAACATGAAGGTGGAGCAATATCACCTCCAAACGGCGCAGGGCGGACACTGGATGCGGCAGATGTACAAGCGCATGCCCATCGAGCGCATCGCCATCGACGGCATGCCCGCCGCATGGATTCGCCCCGACGGTGCGGACGACACGAAGGTGGTCATCCATCTTCACGGCGGCGGATACGTAACGGGATTCATCGACTCGCATTTGATGATGTGCGTGCCAATGGCGAAGACCTTGAAGCGCAAGATACTGATGCCTGAATATCGTCTCGCTCCCGCGAATCGTTTTCCTGCTGCGTTGGAAGATTCATTGAAGGCGTATCGCTGGTTGCTGGCACAGGACACGGACCCGCGCGACCTCGTCCTCTCCGGCGACTCGGCGGGCGGCGGATTGGTGCTCGCGACTGCACTCTCCCTGCGCGATGCGGGCGACCCGCTCCCCGCCGCGCTGATCTGCATCTCCCCATGGGCGGACTTGACCGACCGCGGAGCGAGTCACACTACGAATGCAACGGTCGAATCCGTCTTGCGGACGGATGTGTTGAACGAATGGGCGCGCTTTTACACCGATGAGACCAACCTGACCAATCCGCTCGTCTCGCCTGTCCACGCGGACCTGCGCGGACTCCCGCCGCTGTTGATCCAGGTCGGCCATGATGAAATTCTGCTCGACGATTCGGTGACACTTGCGCAGCACGCCAAAGCGGCTGGCGTGAACGTTACGCTCCGCATTTGGGACGACATGTGGCACGCCTGGCCCGTGCTCGGAGGCTTGATCCCCGAAAGCAGGACGGCGTTTGAGGAGATGAATAAGTTTTTACGCGAATGCGAGGTACTTAAGGATGGCAAGGTGCTGGCGGAAAAAGGTTTTGGGAAGAACATAAGAGAATAATTTCAAATGTCGTTGCGAGCGAAGCGAAGCAACCCCACAATATTAAAAGGTTGCTTACCACTTCGTGGCACACGTCGTCGCTCTTCGGGCTTCTCCCAATGACATCGCAAAAAAGGAGAGACTAAAAATGCCAACTCAATCCACATCCCCTCACCTGCCCTTCGGCGAGAACAAACAGGCCGATTGGTACGGCAAGGACATCATTTCAGTCAAGCAGTTCAAGCGCGAGGACCTGGAAACCATCTTCGATGTGGCACACGAAATGCGCGGCATGGTGGAAAGAATAGGCACGTTCGACCTGCTGAAAGGCAAGATCCTTGCCAATCTTTTTTATGAACCATCCACGCGTACCTCGTCATCCTTCACCGCCGCGATGGAACGGCTCGGCGGATCGGTCATCCCGATCAACGAGGTGAAGTATTCCTCCGTGTCGAAGGGCGAGAGCCTGCCGGATACGATCCGCACGCTCGAATGCTACGCGGATGTGATCGTGCTGCGACATCCCGAAACTGGATCGGCGGAAATCGCAGCCAGGGCGGCGCGCAAGCCCGTGATCAACGCGGGCGACGGCATCGGTGAACATCCCACACAGGCGCTGCTCGATACCTTCACCATCGTGGAGGAATTGGGCCGGCTCGAGAACCTGAACGTCACCATGCTCGGCGATCTGAAATACGGGCGCACGGTCCACTCGCTGGCGCGACTGCTCTCGCAGTTCAGGGATATCAAGTTGAATTACGTCTCGCCGGATATTCTGAAGATGCCCAGGGAAGTGATGGATGAAGTCACAGCAAAGAAAGTGCCGCAGGCTGAATACTCATCCCTGGAAAAAGTATTATCCGATACGGATGTCCTCTACGTAACGCGCGTCCAAAAGGAAAGGTTCGAGGACCCTGCCGATTATGAAAAGGTCAAGGGCGCGTACGTGATCGACCCGCAGGTCATGCAAGCCGCGAAAAGGGATATGATTGTGATGCACCCGCTGCCGCGCGTCGGCGAGATCAGCGTGGACTTCGATGACGATCCTCGCGCAGCCTACTTCCGGCAAATGGAATACGGCCTGTATGTGAGGATGGCCTTGCTGGCGATGGTCCTGGGAAAGGCATGATAACCTGTCATTCTTAGAGGTTGTGAATCAATTACCATAGGAGCATTCAGTATCAAAAAATAGTGGAAAAAAGAAGGCGCAAACAACGTCTTTGGTACGTCCCGAACTCCTTCGGTCCTTGGAGTATCGCGGCTGTCTGCAATTCCAATCTCATACTCAATACTTGAAACAGGTTGTGAGCCAGGGCATACCACAGCAGCACCGCTCTAACTTTTTGGACACCCCGGGCGCTGACCACACCTTCCAACGTGGCATACAACCAAACTGCGATCAGCAGACGCGGATCGATGGCTGGACGCCCGGCTGCGCCTTCGATCGTAGCAACACGGTCATAAAAGCTGCTCAACTCATCGCCTTGCACCATTTCCCACACCATGCGAGCTCGGTGATCTTCAACCAGCAAATCATCCAGCGCGGCATAGCGCATGGCAATTTGCTGGCGATTGGCGTTTTCCAGACGCGGTCTGCCGATGCCTCGCTCATCCACAAGACGGCTTTCTTCGGGTAGTTCAAAGAGGTTCTCGATCATGGATTCCTCGACAGGGAAAAGAATGATCCTATGTTACTGGATTACCTCGTTTTTGAGGAGATTTTTCCACAGCCTTTCAGCATGACATCATACTAATTTGCATACACCCTTCTGGAAAGGGAATGAAATCATCGGATTTATGTGGTTAAATCAGACAGTGATAATGAACAATCCGACCATTGAACACATGCGGAAGGAAGGAGGATGTAGGAATTAATGATCCCCGGCCTGGACGGTCTGCGAGCGGTCGCCATCCTGATCGTGTTCTTCTTCCACACGCGCCACCTGCCCTTCGGCTGGATGGGCGTGCAGTTGTTCTTCGTGCTCTCCGGATTTTTGATCACCGACATCCTGCTGCGCATGAAGGAGAAACTGCCGCGGCGCCAATTCTTCTCAAAATTCTACGGACGCCGCTTTCTGCGCATCTTTCCTCTGTATTATTTTTACCTGCTGCTGGTGGTCCTGCTGATCGCGTTCCTGCCCTCCCTCAAGCTGAACGCCTTGAACGCGGAGCTGGGCGAGCGCTTCCTCAACCAGATCTGGGTGGCGCTGTTCTATGTCTACGATTTCTTCCACGCCACGGAATTCTTCGAGCGGTCCCGCTTCTTCACCCATCTGTGGTCGCTTTCGGTGGAGGAGCAGTTTTATCTGATCTGGCCGTTGATGATCTTCCTCACGCCGCGCGAAAGGTTCAAACAGTTGTGTCTAACCGCGATCGGCCTCGGGTTCCTCGCCCGCCTCGGTCTCACGTTCATATACCGCGCCCAGCTGCTGCCGTTCCTGTCGACCGACCCGCAGCAGTCCGTGAACGTGCTGCCCTTCTCCCACATCGACGCTTTCGCCCTGGGCGCCTATATCTCGCGCTTTGAGATCCCGCGCCCGCGCCTGCAGTTGCTTGCCTCCTTCATCCTGGTTTCTGCCATCGGTCTGTGGACCGATTTCCTCTCCAAGGGGACCATGACCGCCTCGCTTGGTTACGACCTGCCGATGACCGGCTACTACAAGGAGGTCTGGGGATATTCGCTGCTGAATTACCTGTTCGCGCTGCTGATCTACTGCGTGGTGCGCACGGGTTTGTTCACCACCCTGCTCGAGTTTCCCGTGCTGCGCTATCTCGGAAAGATTTCTTACGGATTATACGTTTACCACTACGGGATCATCGCGCTGTGCCTTGCGCTCGTTCGCAAGTACGACCTCGAATACAACTTGCGATCACCGCAAATGTTTGTGATGGCTTTCGGTTCCACCCTGCTGGTTGCCAGCCTGAGCTACCACCTGCTCGAAAAACCACTGATCGATCTCAAGGAAAAATTCTTCCGCGTGGATTCATGACCGCAGGCGGCGGATGAATCCCGGCGTGTTCAACTCGCGATCCAGCAGGTAGGTGAAATATCCCTGCATCAACACCTCCGTCTCATGCCGCACCTCGGCCACGGCGCGCGCCCGCGCCGCCTCGCGATAGCTGGAGCGCTGAAAATGGCGCAGGTATTTCAGCGCTTCGACAGAGATTTCCTTTAAATGACGCAAGCCCTGCCCGCAGCGCGGGCAGATCGCGCCGCCCGCGACGAAGGAGAAGAATTGATCCTCGGCCCGGATCGGGCGTCCACAATTGGCGCACTCGAACAGCTGCGGGCGGAAACCGATGTGATCCAGCAGCCTCATTTCATAATAGCGAACCGCGAGCCAGGCGTCGCTTTCGGATTCGATGCGTCCAAGGGTGTCCACCAGCAGGTTGAACAGGGACGGATTTCCGCCCTCCTCCTCGTAGGCAAACCGATCGATCAGTTCGATCACGTAGGCCGCGTGGCCGGTCTTCCCCAGGTCCTCGCCCAGGCGCGGAAAGGCGTTCTGCGTTTCGGCTTGCGTGACAATTAAGAGATCCCGTCCCTTCGCCAGCTGAAGCGTGACATGCGTGAACGGTTCCAGATGCCCCGCCTTGCGCGAGGTGAGCTTACGCGCTCCCTTGACCAGCGCCCGCACCTTCCCGCGCTCGCGCGTATACAAAATGAGCAGGCGATCCGCCTCGCCCCAATCGCTGTGACGCAGCACGACCGAAGCGGCGCGGAAGGAATGAAATTCACGCATACTGGGAGCCCTCTTCCGGTTCCCGCCGCAGGAGGGCAGTGCCTGGATCTACTTCAAGTGATCCGGCGTGAACGCCTCGGGCAGCAGTTCGGCCACGGTCATCGTCTTTTGCAGTTTCCCCTCCCCATCCGCGATCAAGACGATCGTATCCAGCCCGAATTCCGCCAGCACCTGTCGGCACCCGCCGCAGGGCGAACCCCCGTTGTTCGTCACCACCGCCATCACCTCGAACTCCGTCTCGCCCTCCGACACCGCCTTGAAAACCGCCACCCGTTCAGCGCACATCACTTGCGGGTATGCGGCATTCTCCACATTGACGCCGGTGAACAGGCGGCCGCTCTTCGTCCGCAGCGCGGCTCCCACAGGATAGTTGGAATAGGGCGCATAGGCGCGCCGGCGCGCCTCGTTGGCCAGGTCGATCAGGGACTGGCGTTCCTCTTTGGCCATGGTCATGGGCGTTCTCCCCTTCCTTCTTTCTTCGACTTCCGTTCCAGCTTCTTGATTGCTCGAGCGGGCATACCCACCACGAGTGTATCCTGCGGGACGTTCTTGGTCACGACCGCCGCGGCGCCGGTGCGCGAGCGGGAACCGATCCGCACCGGGGCCACCAGCATGGTATCCGAGCCGATGAACACTTCCTCACCGATCTCGGTATCATGTTTTTGATCGCCGTCGTAATTGCAGGTGATCGTTCCCGCACCGATGTTGGTGTTCGCACCGATCCGCGCGTTGCCGATGTAGGAAAAATGCCCCATCTTTACGCCCTCGGCCAGGTGTGAATCCTTCACCTCGCCGAAGTTCCCCATGTGCACATGATTTCCGAGGTGCGCGCCTTTTCTCAAGCGCGCGAACGGACCCATATCCACGTCATCCTCCAGCCGCGCGCCCTCCATCACGCTGGCCAGCACCTTGCAGCGATCCCCGATCCTTGAATCACGGATGATCGTATTCGGTCCAATCTGATTGCCCTCCCCGACCTCCGTGCTTCCATGCAGGTATGTGTTGGGCAGGATCACCGTATCCCGGCCGATGCGAACCTCCACATCGATGTAGGCCGAGGCCGGGTCAATCAACGTGACGCCGTTGAGCATGTGCCGGTGGTTGATGCGCCGGCGCATGGTCGCCTCCACCTCCGCCAGGTGGGCGCGCGTGTTGATACCGATGGTTTCCTCGATATCGTCCACCTCCACCGCCTGTACGGGCAGCCCTTCCTTTACCGCCAGTTCCACGGCATCCGTCAGATAATACTCGCCCTTCCTGGGGTTCTTCGAGATGCGACCCAGCGCATTCCACAACCAATCCGCCCGGAAGCAATAGGCGCCCACGTTCAATTCGCGCACCTGCAGCTCTCCGGGTGTGGCCACATACTCTTCCACGATCGCCTTGACCGTGCCATCCTTTTGGCGGAGGATCCTCCCGAACCCGCGCGGATCGTCGGCGGTGACGGTCAGCAGCGAAAACGGACCCGGATTGCTCTTTTGCGTTTCAACCAGTTTCAGCAGAGTCTCGCCGCGCAACAGGGGCATATCGCTGTAACACACCACCACCAGGTCGGTCTTCCCGTTCAGCACAGATTCCACCTGCATGACCGCATGCGCGGTGCCGAGTTGAGGCTCCTGGACGACGGTCCGTGCGGAATCGCCAAGGGTATCGGTCACCTGCTGCGCGCTGTGACCCACGACGGCCACGGGTCTTTCGGTGGTCGCGGCGCGAATCGCCTGAAGCGCGTGCCAGATCATCGGCCGCCCGGCAATGGGATGCAGCACTTTGGGCAGGTTCGACTTCATGCGCGTGCCCTGTCCGGCCGCCAACAATATGCCTGTTACCTTCATGAACTCACCTCAAAACACAATTCGTCCATCTCGAACAGAAAAGACAGGCCTGTGCATGGAATGGTGCACAACGTCCTGTCTTCCGGAAAAAAAGCCCCGCACCCGGGCGGGAGGCATCAGGCTGGGGCACCTGGATTCGAACCAAGATCCACAGCTCCAAAGGCTGGTGTGCTGCCATTGCACCATGCCCCAAGCGAACGGGCGAAATTGTATCACAGAATATTTACTTGCCTTCGTCGGGGAGCAATCCCAGCTTGCGTGCTTCTTCGATTGAGATCACATCGGAATTCAGCGGTTTCCTGCCGTGGGTCTCGGCGGCCTTCTGCCAGAACTCATCCACATCCTTGGGTTTGACCTTCTTGACCTTGTCATTCTCGAGCAACGCCTCCATTTCCGGCGCAGGCTCGGCATCGGTTGTAATCAGACGGTCGGTCAATTTCCGGCCCGGTTTCGTCGGCGCAGTTTCGACAATGGTTTGCGGAACCGGCAGGTCCACCGCCGGCGCGATCGCATGCAATTCACCGGTCGCACCGATCGTCCGTAGCAACCGTTCCACTTCGCGTCGCAGCGATAGGATCCCGTTCACGGTTTCCAAGATGCGGTCGTCCGATGCCAGCCCGGCCCCGGCCACAAGCAGCGCGTACAGAGGATTGACCGGGACGAACACCATGTCGTGATCCCCGCCGCGAAAGATATGATAGGACTCAAGCGTTTCCTGGTGATTGTGCCGCGCCAATTTCAGGCTGGCATGATGGATCGATGTGACCGTGGAGACGATCGACACCTCCATGCTGCTGTCGTGCAGGCTGCCGGCGCGTGCCTGCACCAGGCCGCGATCGTTGATCAGAAACACGGTCTGGGCGCGGTAATCCTGCCGGAAATTCGCCAGCAGGTCGGAGAGGCGCGCCTGACGCGATTCGGTCTTGGCGTCCGTTTTTTCCGGCGGAAAGATCGTGCGCACGAGTCCCAGTCCACGTTCCACCGCGTCCAGGAAATCCGCCAGGGGAATGGGCTTGTCGAAGATGGCAGAGGCGCCGGCGTTGAGCATGTCATCGCGAATCTTGCGGTCGGTCATGCCGGTGATCAGGATCCCGCGCGCCTCGGGATGGCGGGCGCGCACCTTGTGCATCAACTCCACGCCGGTTATGCCCGGCAGCAGGTAATCCGTCACAAGCAGGTCGATCTTGTGACGCGATGACTCAAGCAGGGCCTCCTCGCCGGAGGGCGCTTCGAAGATCTTGATCTCGGGATTTTTCAACGACTCGAGCGTGGCCCGCAACAGCTTCAGGATATCCCGCTGATCATCGACGATCAGAACAACGCGATCCATACAAATCCTATTTCACCATCCAGCACGCAACCCAATGGTCCGATTTCACCTGCCGAAATTCCGGCTCCTGCTGCGAACAGATGGCTTCGGCGATCGGGCAGCGCGGGTGAAAACGGCAGCCCTTGGGAGGATTCAGCGGGCTTGGCACATCGCCCTTGAGGATCGTACGCTGACGCTTGAGCTTCGGATCCGGCACCGGGATGGCGGACATCAGCGCCTTTGTGTATGGATGCAGAGGGTTTCGGAAGAGTTCGTCGCGATCGGTCAGCTCGACGATCTTGCCGAGATACATCACCGACACGCGATCCGAGATATGTTCCACCACGCTCAGGTTGTGGGCGATGAACAGGTAGGTCAGGCCGAATTCCTTCTGCAGGTCCTTAAGGATGTTCAACACCTGTGATTGGATGGACACATCCAGAGCGGATACGGGTTCATCGCAGATGATGAAGTTCGGACGCAGGGCCAGGGCGCGTGCAATGCCGATGCGCTGCCTCTGACCGCCGGAGAACTCATGGGGGTAACGGCGCGCGTGGTAATCCTCCAGCCCGACCTTCTTCAGGGTGTCGATCATCAAGTCGTAGCGTTCCTGACGCGTGCCGATGTTGTGAATGTGCAAGCCTTCCATCACCGATTCGCCGATGGGCACGCGCGGGTCGAGCGAGGCGTATGGGTCCTGAAAGATGATCTGCATGTGCCGGCGCACATCCTTGAGCTCGCGTCCGCGCAATTCCAGCACGTCCTTGCCCTCGAAGGAAACCGCTCCGGAGGTCGGTTCCACAAGCCGCAGGATCGAGCGCCCGACGGTCGTCTTCCCGCAGCCGGATTCGCCCACCATGCCCAGCGTTTCCCCTTTCCTCACGCTGAAGGAGACGTCATCCACAGCCTTCACCCAATTCACGATGCGCTGCAGCAGCCCGGCCCGCACCGGGAAATATTTCACCAGGTGACGGACCTCAACCAGATCCTCAGCTGATGGGGTTTGCATGGTTTGATTCATCGATGATCCTCTCCGGGAAGCTTATTTCGCCTTCAGCGGTGCGGTGTGACCTTCCCCATCCTGGTAGAGCCAGCAGCGCACCAGATGATCCGCAGCCGCCTCCCTCAGATCGGGCTGGAGCTCCGTGCAAAGCTTCAAGCCGAATTTTTCACGAGCCCCGCAGCGCGGCGCGAAGCGGCAGCCTTCCGGCAAATTGACCAGGTTGGGCACCGAGCCCGGGATCACATCCAGGCGGTCCTTGATCTGCCCCAACACAGGGATCGAGCCGATCAGACCCTGTGTGTACGGATGCATCGGCTTGTCGAACAAGGGCGTAACCTCCGCCTGCTCGACGATCTCGCCGGCGTACATCACCGCCACCCGTTCGCACATCTCCGCCACGACGCCGAGATCATGGGTGATCAAGATCACGGAGGTACCCATCTGGGAGCGCAGGTCGCGCATCAGATCCAGTATTTGCGCTTGAATGGTCACATCCAGGGCGGTCGTGGGTTCGTCGGCGATCAGCAGTTTTT
>VGNF01000033.1 GCA_016866195.1 Chloroflexota bacterium
CGCGGAGGGGATCGTGACGCCGGAACACTGCCTTATCTGTTCGGTACACCATCCAATCGATTCGTCATCTTTTTCGGTCGGGCGTTCATGCACGTGATCGACGGGATGATCGGCGTGGTGGTCGCGCTGACGTGGGGGGTGCTGTTGATGGGGCTCGATCTTTCACGGACCGATCTGCCGGCGCTGGGACTAACCATCCTGATTACAACCTTCAGCACCTGCGGCCTGGGATTGTTGATGGGCTGTCTGAGCCTTCTCACGGCCAATGTGATGTTTGTAAATAATTTTGTTTATTTCTCCCTCTTGATCTTTTCCGGGGCGAACATCGAGATCGCCACCCTGCCCGCATGGATGCAAGCCGTATCCTCCGCTCTGCCATTGACCCGCGGGATTGCCTCGGCCCGGGCGCTCGCAGCAGGTGTGCCCTTGGGTGAGATCAGCTCCCTGTTGTTCAGCGAACTGGGGATCGGATTGATTTACGGGATGCTCGGCTATCTTCTATTCGCCTGGTTTGAACATCAGGCCAAACAAAGAGGCACGCTTGAGACAGTGTAATTGTCTTGCTTGCCCGGCATGATAGAATAATAGAAAAAAATGGCAAAGCATTTGGTGCTTGTGGCAGGAAACATCGGAGCGGGAAAAACCTCGCTGACGGAACGCATCGGTTCACGACTTGCCTGGTGGACAGGATATGAATCGGTTGCCGATAATCCCTATCTGTCGGATTTCTATGCCGATATGCGTGCCTGGTCATTTCATCTTCAGATCTTCTTCCTTGGGCACCGCGCGGATCAGTATCTGGAAGCGGCGCGCGATTCGAGGTCCGCGATCCTGGATCGAAGCATCTATGAAGATGCCCACATCTTTGCCCGCGCTCTGCACCACATGGGGAATCTTGCAGAGAGAGATTATCTTTCCTATCGCCATTTATACGAAATCGTTGTGGATGGATTGCCACGCCCGGACCTCTTGATATATTTGAAGGCGCCGGCGGCGGTTCTGCTGGATCGTATTCGCCGCCGGGCGCGCAATATCGAAACCGGCATCACGGCGGAATACCTGTCCTTGCTGGATTCGTTCTACTCGGAATGGCTGGCATCCTTCGATATGTGCCCGGTGCTGACCATCCAAACAGATGATCTGGATTTTGTCCACCGGCCGGGGCATCTGGAGACTGTGGTCAATCGTATCCAGGATAAGCTCGCAGGCAGGGAAGTCGTGGATTTGACCAAGAATTAGCACCCCCTTTCGCTTCATGTCTGTCAATCTATTATCCAACATCCCTTTGTTTGCAGATCTGCCATCCGGCGAACTGGATAACCTGCTGAGAAGCATGGATACCTGCAAGATGCGCGATCGCCAGATTCTGTTCCGGGAGGGGGACCGAGGTGATGACTTTTACGTCGTGGTCAAGGGTGAGTTGGAAGTGTTGAAATCTCCGGGAACGCAGGAGGAGTTACTTTTGGACGTCCTGAGGGAGGGTGAATATTTGGGGGAAATGAGTCTGATCCTGCCGGGGGGACAGCGGACCGCCAGTGTGCGAGCACGCGGTGAGGTGGTTCTGCTTTCACTGGATCGCAGACGATTCCTGGATTTGACCCGAGCTTATCCGGACCTTTCCGCCTCCATGGTGCGAGTGCTCAGCCAACGACTGGACGCCACCAACAACGCCACCTTCCGCGACCTGACGGAAAAAAACAGGCAACTTCAATCTGCGTACGACGAGCTAAAAGCTGCCCAGGCTCAATTGATCGAAAAGGAAAGGATGGATCGAGAGCTGCAGGTGGCCGCGGACATCCAGCTGAGCATCTTGCCGGACGAGTTGCCAGCGGTGGCAGGGGCGAATTTCGGCGCGTACATGGTACCCGCGCGCATGGTGGGCGGCGATTTCTATGATGTATTTCCGGTGGGGGAAAACAAGGTCGGTATACTGATCGGGGATGTGGCGGACAAAGGGGTACCCTCGGCCCTGTTTATGGCGAGGGTGCATGCATTGTTCATGTCCGAGGCGGATAGCGGCAGGGATCCCACCCAGGTGATGATCTCGGTAAATCGCCATATCACGCGGCTGCAAAAATCCACCCAGTTTGTCACCGTGCTCTACGGGCTGCTCGATCTCTCGGCGCGGGTTTTCAGCTATGCACGCGCCGGTCATGAACCGCCATTGGTCATGTCCTCCGGCGGAACCGTCGAACGCCTGCCTTACAACACCGGCATGGCCATTGGTCTATGGGATGTCGTCCGACTGGATGAGCAATCCACCCAGCTTGCCATTGGCGATACCCTGCTCCTCTACACTGACGGTATGACGGATTGCAGGGATGCGAAGGGTAATTTGTTCGGCTTGGAGCGAATCAAAACAACCATGCAAAATTTCCAAGGATGCTCCGCGCAGGGATTTTGCGATGGATTGGTCTCGACTTTGAAAAAATTTCAAGGCGACTCAAAACAGGATGACGATGTGACCCTGGTCGCCGTCCAGATCAGTGGATAAGTCATGCGGTCTCATTCCCGCATTGCTTGATCGAGATCGGCGATCAAATCCTCCACATTCTCAATGCCGACAGAAAGCCGAACCAGACCTGGATCCACTTGCAAGGAGGAGCCTTGTGTGGATGCATGCGTCATGGCGGCGGGGATTTCGATCAACGATTCGACTCCTCCCAACGATTCAGCCAGCGTGAAAAGCCTGGTGGATTCAACCATCCGTACAGCAGCCTCGCGTCCTCCCTTCATGACAAAGGAGATCATGCCCCCGCCATTTCTCATTTGTTTCGTGGCGACGCCCGCCTGAGGGTGACCCGGATCGAAGGGGTAAATAACACGCGTAACCGTTGGCTGGGCGCCCAGAAATGCGACGATCTTTTCGGCGTTCAATGCATGGCGATCCATGCGTACCGGTAATGTTTTCAATCCGCGTAATACCAGGAATGAATCCATAGGTCCAAGCACCCCCCCCATGGCGTTCTGCAGGAAGGCGAATTTCTCTCCCAATTCGGCATCTCGTCCGATGATCGCGCCACCGACTACGTCCGAATGACCGCCCAGGTATTTTGTCATCGAATGAACTACCAGGTCGGCTCCCAGGTCTAGTGGTTGCTGAAGGTACGGGGTAGCAAATGTATTGTCGACCACAAGCAGAGGTCGGTTTGGGTGGCTTTTCGCCATGGCGGCAACCGCACGAATGTCGGATACTGCCAAGAGCGGATTCGTCGGGGTCTCGATCCAAACCATTCGTGTGTTGGGCGTGAATGCCTCGGCGAGGTTTTCCGGATCAGTGGTGTCCGCGAAGGTAAAGTCCAGACCGAAGCGTCGCAGAATTTTATCGAACAATCGGAACGTCCCCCCGTATACGTCGTTGCCGGAAATGACGTGATCCCCGGCTGAAAGAATGCGCAAGGTTGTATCGGTCGCCGCCATTCCGGATGCAAAAGCAAGCCCCCAGGTTCCGTTCTCAAGAGCTGCGAGACAATCCTGTAATGCCTTGCGCGTGGGATTCAAGGTACGTGAATATTCGTACCCCTGGCGCGGACGGCCAACTCCATCCTGTTCAAAGGTCGAAGTGAGATAAACCGGCGTCATCACCGCGCCGGTCGAAGGATCGGCTTGCTGTCCCGCGTGAATAGCTATGGTCTCGAATTTCATTGGCCCTCCTGTGACTTGAATTCACTGTTCCAGATATATTGCATTTGCCGGGCAGTATTTTGCGCCAGGCCTTTGTTCACAAGCCTGGTTATCATGTGCAGTGACATTTCGATCCCGGCCGATATGCCAGCCGAGGTTATAATGCGTCCCTGATCCACCCAGGGGACACCCTCTTCTACTTTCAGTTCAGGGAACATCCTGCGCAGGTCCGGGATATCCTCCCAATGCGATGTGCACGCGTGGTCGATTAAAACTCCCGCTTGAGCGAGGAGAAAGGCGCCGGTACACACCGAGGTTGTCAACCTGGAGTTTTGGCTGACACTGAATATCCAATCCATGGCTGCGCGGTTGGAAAGTTCGCCGGCGTGCACGCCGCCAGGAATGATCAAGACATCCAGGATTGGATGGTCTCGAATCGAATGATGAGGAATGACCATGAAGTTGGCGCGTGCTTGTATGGGTCGATTTTCGACGGCGATCAAATACACTTTGAAAAGCTGGTCTTCCGATGTGTGTTCTCGAGCGTATACGCGTGAGGCGGTGGTGAATACCTCAAAAGGTCCCGAAAAATCCAGCACTTCAGCGTTGTCGTATAGGTAAATCCCAATGTTCATATGTCGTCCCTGTGCTCAGTTTTAAGGTTGCCATTATAAACGAGGATATATGGGAAAAACTCTAATGGTTGTTCTGGCCCATCCGGACGATGAATCCTTCGGTTTCGGAGGAACTCTTGCGCTTTATGCACGAAAAGGATGCGATACCTATTGCCTTTGTGCAACACGCGGAGAGGCAGGCACAGTCGACCCGCATTGGTTGGAAAAGGATCTTGCCATAGCGGATCTGCGCACGCAGGAGTTCGTGCGGGCGGCAAAAATCCTTGGATTAAGAGAGTTCTTCTTCCTTGGGTATAGGGATTCTGGCATGCCTGGTATGCAAGACAATTTCCACCCGATGGCGTTAATCAATCACGACGTTGATGAGGTGGCGGGTCAGGTGGTCAGGTTCATCCGCCGTATCCGACCGCATGTGGTCCTTACCTTCGATTCGATCGGCGGATACAAGCACCCCGACCATGTTCATATCCACCGGGCTGTAGTACTGGCGTTCGAAAAAACCGGCGACCCCAAGTATTTTCCGGAATTTGGGGATCCGTACAAGCCAAAAGCGTTGTACTTCCAGGTGTTTCCTCGCCGGTTCCTTCGGTGGGTGACCGGGTTTATGCGCCTCCTCGGGAAGGATCCGAGCCGATGGGGGCGAAATGGGGATATCAATTTACTGGAACTTACCGAGGTGGATTTTCCAGTGCACGTCCGGGTGGATATCCGTGAAGTGGTGTATATCAAACTGAAGGCAGGCAGCCAACACGCGTCCCAGGAAGGAGGGCGATTTCAGCGGGGATTGGTCCGGTTGATTGGAAGAATGGTCGCGAACCATGAAGATTACATGCAAGCGTATCCACCGCCGTCAGGTGGGGTGAAGATCAAGCACGATCTTTTCGAGGGGATCTGACCGTAAGACCCCACCTTGCGGTTTTGTTAAGTGAAACAAGTCTGTTTTCAGGCATAATTACGATTGTGTAAAAACTCACGGCTGGAGTACGCATGGCCGGAAAGGTGGAAGGATGCCTGAGCGCAGAACAACCCCCAGAAAAAAATTCGCCTTGTATTTGCGCGTTATGAACGATGATACACAGGAGCAGCTCGGGCACCTGGTAGAATTGAGCAATAGCGGCCTTAAACTCGAAACCAGCATGGCCCTGCCCATCGAAAGGGATTATTACCTGCGTGTCGAGTTGACCCCGGAGTTGGCGGACAGACCGTTCATCGTCTTTATCGGTCGCACCAAATGGTGCAAAGCCGGGATCATCCCGGATCTGTACCAGTGCGGGTTTCATATCTCAGAGATCATGCCGGATGACCAGCAAATCCTGACGAATATCCAGCGTAAATTTGGAACATAGGCAATCTTGATATACATCATCAGTGTGAAGAGACGCTTCGGCGTCTCGTTCTTTTTCCGGGATCTGATCAAAACCCTTGACAAACTGGAACAAATGTTCTATGATACCGAGATGTCTGAAATTGCCAAAAGGAGGCCATTATGTCAAAGCGTAACGTCGTCCACGTTGAAATTCCAGCTTCCCATGTGGAGGCGGCTGGAAAGTTTTACCGCGAGCTCTTCGGATGGAAGATGACCCATGTTCCGGAAATGAATTACACCATGTGGGAAGCCGGGGATGGTTCCGGCGGCGGTTTTCCGCAGGTGTCGGAGGAAAATCCTGCCGGTCAGGTACTGGTCTATATCCATAGCGATGACATCGAAACTGATCTGCAGAAGGTGGAAAGGTTGGGAGGTAAGATCATTCAGGCGAAGAGAGAAATTCCAAACACCGGCTGGTTCGGGGTATTTAAAGACCCGACCGGGAATGTCCTTGCGTTATACACCAGTATGCACACAGAAATTCACACCTGAGGGGTAATCCCGCGCTTGTTCTTCGAAGGATGGAAATCCAACAAAAGACTCTGGATCACGCTTGACTTGCACAATTCGCGGTGGTATGCTTGCGCCCAATGTGCATTAAGGTTGATCTTCTGAACAACACCAATACCACCCGAGTGGATTTATCACGACGGGGTATTGGTGCATATGGAGACCAAAAATAGAAACACAGGTACAAGTGCAACCAAGCGCCCCGAAGCATAGGGGCGCTTTTATTTTCATAGTGTGTGTTCTGACGATTGGCTGTTCGCGATCCGGGCTACCAATATCAGGCAGGAAATAACGATCAAGGAGACAATATGACGATTTCCAACTCAACTCCTGTTTTGGCTGTCGAAGGGCAGCACCTTGTGCCGGTAAGCGATCATCTTGCTCAGATGATGGAAATCCCGCCTTCACGCATGTTTCTCATCAACAAATCGCTGAGAGTATACAAGGAAAGGAATCCCAATTCGCCCGTTTTCGACGCCTCTCAAGGGGATGGAGGCGCGTCCCTGCCTGGAGTGCCGAAGACCATACTCGAACGTGCGTCTGAGCTCCAGGTCGAGCATGGAACCGCGTATGACATGCCATATGGTACGGATGCTTATCGCAAATCCGTGATCGAACAATATTGGAAGCTGGATCCCTCCACAGGGTGGGGGCCGGCAAATGTTCTAGGCGCAGCCGGTGGGCGGGATGCCTTGGTAAAGGCGTACCAGGCCATGCTGACCCTGGGGCACGGTCGTCAAGGGGACCTGATCATGGTGTCGCGGGTTCCCTGGATTTCGTACACATGGGGACCCTACGGGATCGGAGCGAATGTATTGTGGGCGCCGGGCGATCCGTCACAAGGCTGGGTGTATTCGGAGCCGGCCATCCGCGAGTGCGTCCGATTCGCTGAATCGCACGGGAGGAAAATTGCCGGACTGATCATCACCAATCCTGATAATCCCACCGGCCTGACGATCCCCGTTGAAGCTCAGGTATCACTCGCCAAGACCGCGCTGGAATCCGGAGCGGCGTTCGTGCTTTTTGACTGGATGTACCATTACGTAACAGACGAATCCCCGATGGAATTGAATTCATTTCTGGCAAATTTTTCAGACACCGAGCGCAAACGGTTGATCTTCCTGGATGGAATCACCAAATCGCTCGGAGGTTCGAACATCCGCAACTGCCATCTGATTGCTGATGAAAACCTGATCAAGTTCATCGTGGCGCGGGCTTCACACAGCGTCATGCCCACTTTCTACTCCATGGCCGTGGCCATGGCTGCCTATGAAATGGGATACGCCGAAGCTGCCAAATCCATCTCGCAGCCGACAAATACCAGCCGAAAGGTCCTTAACCAGCTGCTCGAATCGAGCGGCTTGGAACACATCATCGGAAAGGGATATTATGCCTTCGTGAATGTTGGGGTTTTCATAAAAGCCAGAGGCTGGAAGGACACGGAACCTCTCGGTCAATACCTTGCCGAGAATTTTGGCGTTGCGGTGGTGCCGGGCGCGTTCTTCTCGCCGTTTGGCGGTGATTGGATCCGCTTCTCCTATGCCACGCCGGCCGACCGAACCGAGGGTGCATTCGAGAGACTCCTGGAAGGCTTGAAATCGCTGACGAAATAACAATATGCCTCTCCGGAAATCCAATCGAAAAGATCGCGAATGACCAAAAAATTCATTGACAAGTATCTCCTTGCGCTGGAGCAAGCCGTGCGGGATAAACCAGAAGGAGGCCTGAACGGTTTTGAGCAGGAGTGGAATCTACTGGATCGGGGGCTCAGACCACTTCTTACTGTTGGAGCGGGACCCGTCCAGCATTCCTTTGTGGATTATTTGCGGGCAGAATGCCTATCGCATTGGCAGGCGCAATTCAGCCAGCTCGAAGTTTTTCATTGGATGATCGAATGGGCAACCCGCCCATTTTACACGACGCGCGGGGCTGTCTACGAGGCGCGCCTGATGGAAGCCTCGCTGATCAATGCGTTACACCGGGCAGGGAATAAATTTTCTGAACGGTTGCATTACTGGCATGGCAACCTGCTGTGCCAGACCGACATCGGTCATCATTCCATTCCGGGGAATTGGTCGATCGCCAAGCGCAGGTATCTTGAAAAATGCGTGGATTTGTACGGCGATACGCTCGCCACGGCTGGAATACACAGCAATCTGTCTCTCCCCGATCCGTTGTTTGCCTGGGATTTCATGCATCTTCCACCAGGCGAACGCGGAGATAAACACCTGGATGAATTTAAATCCGAATTCTACATAACGGCCGCGCGTCTGTTGCGAGCTTTTGCATCGCTGTTCATAGCCACCAGCGCTTCCACTCCAATGCAGGTGGTGGAACGGGATGGACGTGCGGCGGTCATTCTCACCCCCTACGATTCGGTGCGTAACTTGACGTTTCCCAATCCCCCGGACATCGACCTGCCGGATCTCTATCGATCGTACGGGGATTACCTGCAATTATCTTATGACCTCGTACGCCGCGGAATCCGCTTCGGTAATAATAATTGGACCCCGGTCCGCGCCCGCAGTTTTGCCGAACCGGTCGAACGGATCATCTCCACGACAAGCGATCAGCTTGCCTCACTCTACGCGCGCGGTTTGTATTCGGCGGGCGAGACTTCCCCGCCCGAGGACATGGCTGTGCAGATCGAAAAACAAAATCTGATGGCGCGCATCAACCTGCCGATGGGGCGCGTGGAAATTCGCACGGATGAAGGTGGGCATTCGCTCGACCTGGACCTCGCCAACCTGACGCTCAAACGGCTTCTACTGCTTCGAATTTATTCGGATTCGCAATTCGCCCGTTCTTTTCGCTACGATCGAGAGGATCTTCAGCGCGCCCGCAAGAACGAATCGCTCGCGGCAACATCCGGGATGCGGGCGGAGATCGAGAATCCATTTACTGGCAAACCCGTCTCCATGCGCGATTTCCTCAAATGGACTCTCAATGAGCTTAAACCACAGGCGGAATTATTAGATCAGTGGAGCGATTTGCAGCCGCTGGTTGATCTTTCCGAAGGTGGAAGGAATACCTCGGAAAAATTGCGAGCTCGGCTGCGAAAGGAAATCGGCAAAAAGGACGAGGTTCCGCTCGAAGTATTTAGGGCATTATGTTATGAACGCGAGGCGGAAGTACTTGCGGATGTGGAAAAGATCGCCTCCGGTCATGGTTCCCTGGGAGCGGATTCTATCAAGATCGCTGAATTCATGGGACACGCCCGGGATGAGATCAAGCAGTTTCCTTTGGTGCCGATACGATTCCGCTCGAGCGCTCGCGCCGTGGTCGAAATCACCTACCCGGATAAAACCAGCGAGATCCTCGACCTTGCCCAGCAGTTAATTCGAATCCCATCTGTCACTGCCTGCCCGGCGGAACGCCTGGACGAAGTCCACCGCGCAGCTTCGATGATCGAAGACTATCTCACCAACGCAGGTCTGCAGGTCAGGTTCTTCGATGGAAAATATCCTGCAGTATTTTCTTCGTTTCCCTCAAGGGAAATCGGAAATCCCGCGACCAAGGGAACGATTCTGCTTTCCGGTCATTTCGATGTGGTTGAACCCGATCCGGATGACGCTCAATTCAATCCGCGCATCGAAGGGGATTACCTCTGGGGGCGCGGCGCGGCGGATATGAAAACGGTCCTTGCCACCTGTCTGGTTTGGGCAAAGGATGTATGCAGGAACGGATCAGCCAACCGGCCGGAGATCTCCCTCTTACTGGTTGGGAATGAGGAGAATTTTGAATCCGAGGCGTGGGGGACGCCTCACGTGCTCGAGGCTTTGGATTTGAACCCCGTCCTTCTCATCGCGGGTGAACGGACGGGCGAGAAGGGGATTGAGCAACTCGGTGAAATTTGTATCGAAAACCGGGGCGTGTTGCGGTTTGCGATCACTGCACGAGGAGCAAAGGGTCACTCCGGCGTGGTTGGCGCAAGTGATCTATCCGAAAAGATTATCTCCGCGCAATCCGATTTGAATAGAATCTTCTCGAAATATCTCACCCTAAAATCACCGGATGGCTGGCAGTCTCAGGTGAAATTTCCATTCTTCTCGGTGGGGACTCCTGGGATCTATAACATCACTGCAAGCGAGGGATTTTTTGGGGTGGAAATTCGGCCCATCCCTCAGGATGATCTGGTGGGATTGCGGTCTGAGGTCGAGGCTTATTGCAGCAACCACGGCCTGGAGGCAACATTCAACAACATGGAAGCCGGGGTGGCGTGCGATCCAGAAAACATCGCCTTGATGACTCTCGTCGAAGCCTTTCGAAAAACAGCGCAAGGCATTGAACCGCGGATCGGGAAAAAACTGCCGGCCACGAGCGCCCGCTTTGCTCCGGGGGGACGGGGAATCGTATGGGGCCAATCGGGCTTGGCTCCCCATGCAAGGGACGAGCGGCATTTCATCCCGAGCGTCATGCCTTATTATCAGGCACTGATGGAACTGGGCAGAAACTGGATCTAGTCCACCGATCTGGCTGTATTCAAAGCGGTCGAAATATTTTTTTTCGCATACGGGTCTGCCGCGGGGCTCTGGCTCAAATTCTTCTCGAATCTCAAACGATCCTGACAGAGCATGCGTACTTTAGAACTGGTTTCTCATTTCCCCCATGGCTTAATAAAATCTTCCGGTTCCACTCCGAGAGCATCCGCCACTCGGTTGATGTAATTGAAATATCCAATGACCTGCACGGTATCATGGATGGCGCGATCGTCAAAGCCTTGTGCGCGCAGTTCCTCAAGATCAGCCTGGGCCATGGCTCCTGGTGAACGGGTCAGCTTTTCTGCAAATTGACACAGGGCGAGGTCTGTACCGCTAAGCGGCGCGGTCCGCCAATCCCTCACGAGTGCATGAACGAAAAGGTCGCGATCAGGATCCTGCATGGAATTTTGAACCTCGTCCCGGAGGTCATTTGCATGCGCTTGTATTCAATATTCACAATCGTTGGTCACGGAAACTACCACCGCCAGCATCTCGCGTTGGATTCGAGTAAGGGGAGAGTCCCCTTTCATGATCGTGGAATAGAACCGAATGCTATCGCGTAACGCTGCAGGGTGGACGGACATGATGTGGACAATATGCCACACTCGTCCTGCCCGTTTTATTGCCGCCTCGAATTGAGCTTTTAGAAGACCTGCAGCTTCTTCGATTGGAATTTGCTTGATCCAGGACATATCATTTTCTTGAGCCATGCAGAAATTCAAACGGAGGATGTTGATTCAACTTGATCAGAGCGGAGTTCGATTCGCCAATTTTCAGGGCGGTCAAAGAACCGGTATCACAGCCCAATCGCTGAAAATGGTCGAGCGGCATTCCAAGAAAATACGCCACAGCCAGCTTGATGGGATCTGCATGAAAAACGCACAGAACGATCTCCTGGGTGTTCCGTTTGTGTATGCGTCTTTCCAGTGTGGCAACTACTCGTGACTGGCATTCGTGGAAAGTCTCCCCTTCAGGAAATTGCGCCCGCGAAGGCGAATGTTGGACAACTCTCCATTGCTTGTTTAACCGCAGCGAGGCAATCGAACGACCCTGCCATTTTCCAACATCGGTTTCAATCAGACCCGGTTCAATTCGAGTGGTGAGATTGAGCGCCTGCGCGATCGGAGCGGCAGTCTCCCGGGCGCGATCCAGCGGGCTGGAATAAATCGCAGTGATGGGCACATCCTTCAACGCCTGGGCGAGTCGAACAGCCTGTTCTTTCCCTTTTTCGTTCAAATGCACATTGGGCAGGTGTCCGGCGAGCCGGTGTTTTTTTGTAAAGTCATTTTCCCCGTGACGAATGAGCAACAATAAGGTCATGGTTTGATTCTTCGTTTCATCTCAAGGACCTGTTCTTCCTTCAGATCAGGAATATTCTCTGTGCGCTCGATATTCAATGCCTTGCGTTGTGCCTGCCTCCACATTTCCAGGCGGGCAGCCACCTGGCCTTCATATCCTTCCGGTGAGGGGGAATAAAAATATGTGCCAAGCAGCCGCTTGGGCAAGTACTGTTGCGGGATGAAATGGCCTGCAAATTCGTGCGGGTAGACATAGTCCTTCCCATGTCCAAGGGCATCTGCATCGCGGTTGCCGTCCATGAGGTGGCGCGGGATGGATATTTGCCCTTCCTCTTCAAGCAATTGCATGGCCTTGAAGTAGGAAGTGGCTGTATTGGATTTGGGCGCTGTCGCGAGATAGAGCGTGGCTTCGACAATGGGATAAATCCCCTCAGGGAGACCGATGTAGTCAAATGCCTGCGCGGCGGAGGAGGCAACCACGAGACCCATTGGATCCGCCAGGCCGATATCCTCGCCGGCGAGGATGATCAACCTGCGGAGGATGAAACGAGGATCCTCCCCGGCATAGATCATTTTCGCCAGCCAATACAATGCCGCGTCCGGGTCACTTCCGCGCACGGATTTAATAAAGGCGGAGATCGTATCATAGTGAGCGTCGCCGTCTTTGTCATACAGCACCGCCCTCCGTTGTATGGATTCCTGGGCAACATCCAGCGTGATATGAATCTCGCCGAGTTCATCAAGCGCTGTGGATTCAACCGCGAGTTCCAGGGCATTTAATGCATTTCGCGCGTCGCCGCTGGCGACCTCGATCAGATGGGATCTGGCTTGAGCATCCAATTTAATGCGCTTGTTCCCATAGCCTCGTTCACGATCGCCGAGCGCCCTGTCGATGAGGACTCCCGTCTCCATTTGGTTAAGATTTCGGAGCTGAAACACTCGTGAACGGGAAATGAGCGCTTTGATCACCTCGAAATAAGGATTTTCTGTCGTGGCTCCAATGAAAGTCACCGTGCCGGCCTCGACGTGGGGCAGCAACGCATCCTGCTGCGCTTTGTTCCAGCGATGCACCTCGTCCACAAAGAGGATGGTCCGGGTGTTATGAAGTCTCCTGCGTTCCAAGGCTTCTTCAATGATTTCCCGCAAATCTGCCTTGCCCGCTAGAATGGCGGAGATGGTGACAAAATGACTTTTGGTGGTATTCGCAATGACCTGGGCGAGGGTGGTCTTCCCGGTGCCGGGCGGTCCCCAGAGGATGATCGAGGAGAACAATCGATCGGCTTCTATGGCGCGCCGCAGCAGCTTGCCCTTGCCGACGATATGCTCCTGCCCAATGTATTCCTCCAAACTGCGAGGACGCATGCGCGCAGCCAGGGGGGCTTCGGATTTCATGCGTTCCTGCATGGCATGATCGAAAAGATTAGCGGTCATGTATCCGAGATTTTATCCTTAAATCCCCGCGCCGGTAGGATTTATTGCCGAATAACCGTCAAATTCGCCAGAATTGCAGGTAGCTCGGTCAGTTGCTGTATTGTGAACTCAGGATGAATTTTCTGCAATTGCTCTTCGGAATAGAGAGCTCGCCGCTTTATCCAAACATTTCGCAATTTTGAATTCTGGGCGCCCTGGATGTCCGCCTCTAGGCTGTCGCCGATCATGACGGCTTCCTGCGGCGGGGCGTTCCAGTGCGCCAGTGCCAGCTCGAAAGCCCGGGGATGAGGTTTTCGATAAAAGCATTTTGCTGAGGTAAGGATAAAATCGAAGAAGAGGTCCAATCCAAAACCGCGAACCAACTGTTGTACATCCTGGTCGTCGCCCGCGTTGGACAGGATTCCCAATCGATAGCCAAGGACATGCAGCTGCGATATTGTCTCCAGGGTATCCGATTCGACCATCCAGTTCGTTTGGGTTATCGAATACATGGAATCCAGGGCGGAGCGGACGATCGTATCGGGGACCTCGCCGTATCCCATTTCCGACAGCAACTCATCCAGGACAAAATGGTATGTGGTTTCCTGATAATCCTTGTCGCGCTGCAAATAATAGGCATGCAAGCGTTCTCGAAAGATCCGGCTATCCAGGTTCACATTGTACCTGGACAGATCCTGAGTGAGCGCCTGGTCGCCGCGCGAATGGATTTCCTCCCAATCCCCGCGGGCATGCATCAGCGTATTGCCCAAATCAAATAAGAGATAGTTGCATCGCGTCGCTCGCATCCGGCGGCCTTTTCAGGTACGGGCTCTCCTTTCGAGATCTGTGAAGCCCCTTGGAACTATGGTTGAGGGACCACTGAATCAAGGGGATCGATTATTCCTTTGGAACAATGAAGTAAAGCACCAGATAGACGGCGATACCGGGCACCCCACCGGGAATCAGGGCGATCAGAAATGCGAGCCGAAACCAGAAGGGATTAATTCCATAGAATTCGCCCAGTCCGCCGCATATTCCTGCGATCCAGCGGTTGGTACGTGATCGACGCAATGGATGTCTTTGGTTGCTCATTCGAAATCCTCCAAGGTAGGTAATTCTATACGCTAAATACGAATCGAAAGACAATTCGTTTCCTCGCTCAGCCCCCCGATTTGAGGTAAATGCCTTTTGGATCCAATTGCCGCCGGAGGATATTCAATTCCCGTTTCGAAATCGGATCCGTGGTCCGTATATTTTGGGCGATTTTCAATGTCCAACCCGTATTGGCGCCTGCCTCTTCAATAGTTTTTCCTGGATGTAAGGCTGTCAGCACCAGTTCTCCGGTCTCATCAGGCTCGAGGAGCCCAATGTCTGTCACGACCGCCAGCATGCCGGCCCCGCGCAAGCCACGTGCTTCACGATCCCCTCTTCCTTGTATATACCCTGCCGAGGTCATGAATTCCACGGCTTGTGGAAATCGACGTTTCTGGTGGGGAGTCATAATGTAGCACCGATTTGCCCAGGCGGCGATCTCCTGGGATCCCCCGGACCCGGGCAAGCGGACTTTAGGATGAGCATACTCGCCGATCACCGTCGCATTAATGTTTCCATAACGATCGATCTGCGCTCCTCCCATGAATCCAACATCCACATTACCGCGCTGGAGATAATTGGAAAAAATATCATACATGCTGACGACTGATAACGCACCACTCACCAATGTTGGATCACCGATCGATAGCGGGAGACGCGCAGGTTCGGCGCCGATCACGCCGGCTTCGTAGATCATAACCAGGTTTGGCGCATGTGTGCGTTTGGCCAGGTTGCAGGCCAGGTTGGGTTGCCCGACGCCCACGAACACGACGTCACCATCTTTAAGCAGACGGGCTGCATTGACGATCATCAATTCGGAGGGGGAATAGGAATCTCCGCTCATTGAATCTCCTTCAGGAATGAATGGGTTAGCTCAAACATCTGTGCAGGGCGTTCGAGGGGCAGTAGATGCGTGGATCGCTCGAGCGTCACAATCTGAACTTTCGGTTGCTTCTTCTTCACCAATCGGGCCGCATTTTCGAGAAATGTATCTGTTTCCGCTCCACGGAGGATCAGTGTGGGGATTTCGAGCCTGGGCAATCCGGCCCACAAGTCTGCATCTTTCAGACCGGTTTCATAAATATGGGCTTCCCAAGCGGGGGAATACACCAATTCAAACCGGCCGGTTGGCATTTCTTTCGTGATCCCGTGAATATATGCCCACAATCCTTCGTCGGTCAAATATCTGAACACTTTCCTGCATCGATAGCCGCGGAATACAGTAGCGAGATCATCAAAGGTTCGTCTTCGGTTTAACGCACCCTTTATTTTTGGATGAATTCGCCCTCCCAGCCCCAGCGCGCGGGCAAATCTCCACCCGGCGAGCATGGCTGGAACAAAAAGGACCGGATCAACGAGAATCAAAGCCCGAAATTTGTCCGGGGCGCGTAATGCCGCCCTCAAGGTGACAACTCCTCCGATCGAATGGCCTATGCCGATCACGGGCTCCGAAGTTTTGAGGGTAAGAAATTTCAGCAAATCCAACGAAAGTGGATGCCAGGTATCGAGGTCCTGTATGATCGAATGGGGCCACAAGGGGCGCAGCATCATTCCAAACACCCGGTACTTGGTTTGCAACAATTCAAGCAATGGCGTATAGCATAAAGGGGGATAGCCATTCGCGTGGAGAAAATGCATCGGAAGGCCATTCCCGCCGAGATCGAAACGGGGAATTTGCGACCGTAAATGATCAATACCGTCCGTAATTGACTCGTTCACTGTAATGTACCTTGACCCTCAGCCGCTTTTGCGTTTTTTCACCGAGCTTTTTCCAATAGGCGGTGCGATCCTTGACTCCATACACCCAATTCTCCAGATATGCTTTTACCGAATCGATCGACTCACTGGTCTTGTCCCAGGATATGTAAAAGTCGTTGTCGCGATCGTAATACCCCTGGGCGTATGAGGGATGGCAGGCAAATGGGACATGGCATACGGCGTCCACAATGTTCGCGGGGATCATGGTTCGATTCGGGTCTGACCGAATAACGCTTTCGTCCACGATTTCCTCAGCCGTCAAAATCACCTTTCCTGCGGCGAAAGCGGCTTCCTTCTGTTCTCCTATGATTCCCCACAATTGGGCATTACCGTTCTTGTCCGCGCGTTGCACATGGACAATGGCCACATGCGGGTTCAACGCCGGGACGACGATCACGTCCTTTCCGCCGTATGGATCCTGTATGCGTTTGATTTGCGGATTGACTTTTTCAAGATCCTCTGCGCCAGTTTGATTCATTGGCAGGAATGGCAGACCGGAGGCGCCGGCCTGCAGGCGGGTGATCATGCCGAAATGCGAATATTCCTCCCACTCCAGTTCCCCCTTTTCGATAGCCGCCCGAACAATGCGCAGCGATCCCACGCCGGGATTGCCCATGTAGGAGAAAATAACCTTTCGCGCGCATCCAGCGGCCACAAGCTGGTCGTAGATCAGATCCGGAGTGGCTCTGGCAAGGGTTAAATTTCTCCGGCCTTGTCGGATGATCTCATGCCCGGCCGCGAACGGAATCAAATGTGTAAATCCGGCGGCGTACACGATATCACCGTCGCAAACGTAATCGGCGATTGCCTTTTTCAATGTCATGAGTTTGGTGGTTTTACTCATTTTTCTTCCCGTCTATTGGTTTTTCAGAGGCTTTGCGTTTGAACCTGGCGTTCTGGCTTAACTTCCGAAGGGATGAGAATCGGCCCGAAGGCGGGGGAGGCGGTTTGCGTCTCCACATCGACCAGCCGATCGCGATCAGAATCAAAGCCCCGAAGAGATAATCGAAATCGGGATTCTTTGCCAGATCCGAAACGACAAAGAGGATGAAGGCGCCCGCTCCCATGACCATGAAGAACATTCCCACACGGACGCCGAACGAGTCTTCAGGTTGCATGCGGCAATTTTACCAATCCCCGGTTTTCAAAAGAAGCCCCTTCCGCGTATTCAGGGGAAGGGGGAAGTGATTACGTGTTGTTTATGTAATCATCCGGTCACGCCCGTTTTGATTTTCGACCGGCAGCTTTTCCGGAACCTTTCTTCGTGGATTTGGATTTGGAGGGCTTCATTTTCCTTGTCTGGGCAACCTTGGCCTTGGCCGGTCGGATAAGCGTGCGAATTTGCTCATGCATATACAACTGTACATAGGGGTACCCGCCGCCATTCTTGCCGCTCGCGCCGGATCCCTTCCAACCGCCGAAGGGTTGAAATCCTGGCCAGGCACCAGTGGTGGCGCCTTGCGGTCGGTTTGCATAGGTCACGCCTGCCTCGATCTTGTCAAAGAACCATTCTGCTTCCTTTTCCGATCCATAGAATCCGGCGGTTAGACCGTAATTCACGTCATTGGCAATCTTCATCGCCTGGTCCAGGTTCGAAACTCTGCCGATGGTCGTGATTGGCAGGAACATCTCATACTGCCAGAGGCGGTGCGAGAATGGCAGGTCGGTAACAAGGGTGGGTTCGCAGTAGTAGCCCTTGTCAAATATGCCGCCCGTTTTCACGTGCCCGCCGGTCAAGAATTTACCGCCTGCCTGGCTGATCTCTTCGGTAAAATTCTTGAAATCGTTGTAGGAACTTTGGTTTACCACCGGACCGAGGTAGGTTGCGCGTTCCGTCGGATCACCCATGGCAAGTTTCTCGGTCTTGTCTTTCAGCCGCGCGACCAGGTCCGTGTATACCGGTTCCTCTACGAGGACGCGAGAGGCGGCGGAGCATTTCTGGCCTTGTAGTCCGAAGGCGGACCGAATAATGCCGGTAGCTGCGTCGTCCAAATTCGCGTGGCGGGAGACAATCGCTGGATTCTTGCCGCCCAATTCGAGCACGATCGGGCGGACATAATTCCGGTTGGCGAAGTCCCGGAACATCTTCATACCAACATCGAACGAACCCGTAAAGGTCGCTCCGTCCACCTGGGGATTATCCACCAGTGCCTGACCGAGTGTCGAGCCGGGGCCTGTGACAAAATTAACCACGCCTGCCGGGAAGCCCGCATCTCTCAGGCACTCGGCATATAGTCGTACGATCCAGGCTGTGTCTGTCGCCGGTTTTATGACGACGGTATTGCCGGCAACCAGGGCCGCTCCCGTTGGCCCGCCGGTCAGTGCGAACGGGAAATTAAACGGACTGACGATCAACCAGACACCGTAGGGACGCAAGACGGAGATATTGGTTGCGTCATACCCGATGAGTTTGTCCTTACCCATGGGTTTTATAAAACCCTGGTTTTGCTCCATCATCAACGCCGAATAAGACATCAAATCGGCTGTCTCTTGAACGTCGCCCAAGGATTCCATGCGGTTCTTTCCAACCTCGAGCGCCATGGCGGCACCCAGCTCGAAGATCCGTTTTTCGATGATCGAGGCGGCTTTCCGGACTAGCCTTACACGATCCTTCCAGGGGGTGCGGCTCCAACCCGGAAAGGCTTTTCGAGCTGCAGCGATCGCCATATTTGCATGCTGTGCATTTCCCTTTTGCAGCCGGGCGAGGACCCAGTCGGTGTTTACTGGTGAACGGTCCTCGATTTTCTCATCGGCGAAGACATCCTTGCCATCGATGATCATCGAGTACTCCCGACCTAGATTGGCCTTGAGCCTGGCGACTGCCAGGTCAAAACCCTTGTGCAGGGCTTCGGGTGGATTGAACATCGTAGCATAGGTGAGTTTGAAACCTGCCATTAGTCCTCCTATATGGGATGGTTATCCAATCGTGCAATTCCAAAATTAGTATAGCGCAGGATTTCACGATCGTCAAAGTAGACCATCGTATTTCTTCCATGATGATTTTCCCGGTTTCTGGAATGTGCCTTCCAGTAAGATAACCAATCGCCAAGGCATCTTTTCTGAAAATTAGTTCTTGCAGGAGGCACATGAGAATTAAAACCATGCATATATCGAGAATTCTTCCCACGTTCATTGCTCAAATGGGATTGATATTGGTCC
>VGNF01000034.1 GCA_016866195.1 Chloroflexota bacterium
GGGGGGATCCTTTGGGACTGGATTGCTTTCGAAATGATCTGTTTGACTTGAATAATCGAAAATGCTACAATGCTGAAAATGCTTTTTCGGAACGGTTGTGTCCATTTTGTTTCCGATCCTTAACTTGGCTGGCAGATGCACGTTGATTTCGGGTATTCGTGCGGGCTGTTTCCGACTCGCACAGACCAAATCCTGCTCGACCGGAGGTGAACTGAAGGAGATATCCCTTGCAAGTGGTTCTGGCCGTCCAATTCATATATCTATAAAGGAGTAAAGGAGAGATATGCGTACCAAGAAGTTTGTTTTTCAGATGCTTGTATTGATCGTTGTGGCTGCTTTTGCGCTTTCAGCGTGCGGCCCGAAAGCAACCGAAGCCCCCGCCGCCACAGAGGCCCCGGCCACCGAAGCTCCCGCCGCCACCGAAGCGGCGGTTGATCCGACAGCCGAATTGTACGAGGCAGCGAAAGCGGAAGGCATGTTGACCACAATCGCCCTCCCGCCGGATTGGTGCAGCTACGGCAAGATCATCGATCGGTTCAAGGAAAAGTATCCAGGTATAGAAGTCAATGAGCTGAATCCCGATGCCGGGTCCGGTGATGAAATCGAAGCCATCAAGGCTAACAAGGACAACAAAGGACCGCAGGCTCCGGACGTTGTGGATGTGGGTTTCTCCTTCGGCGAACCCAACAAGGACCTGTTCATGCCCTACAAGGTATCGACCTGGGACACCATCCCGGATGGAATGAAGAGCCCGGATGGCTACTGGTATGGCGATTACTATGGCGTGATGGGATTCCTGGTGAATACCGATGTCCAGCCGGATGTTCCGGCGGATTGGCTGAATCTGCTTGACCCCAAGTACAACGGTCAGGTGGCTCAATCCGGCGATCCGCGTACTTCCAACCAGGCGATTCAGGCAGTTCAAGCCGCGGCATTGGCCAACGGCGGCTCTCTTGATGATGCAGCCCCCGGTTTGGAGTTCTTTGCCGACCTGAATGCAGCCGGTAACCTCATCCCGTTGATCGCCAATAACGGTTTGGTTGCCAAGGGTGAAATCCCCGTCCGCATCACCTGGGACTATAACGCCCTGGCTGCGATCGATTCTTTCGCCGGCAATCCCCAGGCGGTTTTTGTCGTGCCTGAGACCGGCCAATTTGCCGGTGTGTACGTACAGGCGGTCAGTGCTTATGCTCCGCATCCGAATGCGGCCAAGTTGTGGATGGAATTCCTGTACTCGGATGAAGGCCAGCTGCTTTATATGGAAGGCTACTGCCATCCTGCCCGCGAAGCCGATATGCGCGCCCGCGGGGTGGTTCCTGAGGAACTGTCCGCAAAACTTCCGGATGTCTCCCAGGCAGTCTTCCCAACGGCTGAGCAGTTGATCGCTGCGAAGGAACTGATCACCAAACAATGGGATTCGGTTGTTGGCGCTGACATCAAGAAGGCCGAATAAGCTGTTTAAAAGTTCGACAAAGTGGGACCCTGCCGTTTGGCGGGGTCCCACTCTAGCAGGAAAAGTCATGAGGTAAATTGCAATGACCCAGACTGCACTCCCCGTCTCGAAAATGCATGTCCCAAGAGCCCGGCTCAGGAATTGGATTGGCGTCATCCCCTTCTTTTTATTCGCGATCCTTTTCATTTTTCTTCCATCGGTGCGTCTGTTCGTTGGAAGTTTCACCAATCCCGAGGGACAGTTCACCCTGGAAAATGTGGCGGAATTATTCTCGCAGGATTACATCCGCAGCTCGTACTTGCTGAGCATCCAAATCAGTGCTGTCACAGCATTGGGCGGTGGTATTTTTGGATTTCTGCTGGCATATTCAGTGACCGTGGGGGGATTGCCGAAATCATTACGCTCCGCGCCCCTCACCTTTTCCGGTGTGGCTTCCAACTTTGCCGGCGTCCCCCTGGCATTTGCCTTCGTCGCCACCCTCGGCCGGACCGGTTTTATCACCACCGTGCTCAAAGATGTATTTGATTTCAACATCTACGACCACGGGTTTAATCTATATAGTTTCCTCGGATTGAGCCTGACCTACATGTATTTTCAATTTCCATTGATGGTCCTGATCATGGCACCCGCACTGGATGGACTGAAGAAAGAATGGCGCGAGGCGGCAGAAAACCTGGGTGCAAACACCATGCAATACTGGATGAGAATCGCCTTGCCGATCCTGCTGCCGTCCATTTTGGGTGCGATGATCCTTCTGTTTGGGAATTCCTTTGGAGCCTACGCCACGGCATACGCGCTGACCGGTGGCAGGCTGCCGATCATCACCATCCAGATCGGCGCACAGGTTCGGGGCGATGTCCTGCACAATCCCAACCTCGGGAATGCGATGGCGATGGGCATGGTTTTCATCATGGCCATGTCCTTGGCTGGTTATTCCTGGCTTCAAGGAAAGACGGAAAGGTGGTTGCGATGAGTCTGGCTGTGAGGGTTCGCAAATTCCCGTTTTGGAGTTATGTGTGGTTCATCCTGGGAGTGCTGTATTTCGTGCTGCCACTTCTTGCGACGTTCGAATTCTCCCTGACTTTGGAGCGCGATAAGATCGGTTTCAAGGCCTATGAAAAGGCCTTCGCCGATCCGGATTTCCTCGAAACCTTCGGGTATTCTGTCTTCCTGGCAACCATGACCATCATTGTCAGCATCATCCTGATCGTGCCGACGGCGTACTGGATTCGCTTGCGACTGCCCGAGGCGCGGCGGATCGTCGAATTCATCACCCTGCTGCCCTTCGTGATCCCCGCGATCATCCTCGTGTTCGGATTGATCCGTGTGTACAGCTCCCCTGTCAATGTTCCCTTTACCGAGATAACCCTGGTGGAGCCGCTGACGAATTTCAAGTTTGGCACGAACCTGTTGATCATTGGCGGGTACATGGTTTTAGGTCTGCCATACATGTACCGTTCCGTTGATACGGGGATGCGTACAGTGGATGTGCGCACACTTACCGAGGCTGCGCAAAGCCTGGGAGCCAATTGGTATGTCATCATCGCGCGCGTGATCCTGCCGAACATTCGCACTGCCTTATTGAGCGGCTCCCTGCTGACCTTTGCCATCGTTGTGGGCGAGGTGGTGCTGGCATCGTTCCTGGGGATCAACGCCTTTGGGCCGTATCTTTTCCTCTTGGGCCAACACCGCGCCTATGAACCGGCTGCGCTCACATTCACTACCTTCCTGCTTACCTGGGCTGCGATGGGAATCATCCAGTTGATCACGGGAGGGCAGGAACAAGTGGCCGGGGCTCATTAATCCTTTCGAGGGAGAATTCATCATGTCCCATCTGACACTTACCAAGGTATCAAAACATTTCGGGGATTTTGCTGCCGTGCAGGATTTTAATCTCGAGGTGGCCAAAGGCGAGTTTGTCGCCTTTCTTGGTCCCTCGGGCTGCGGGAAGACAACCACCCTGCGCATGATTGCTGGATTTGAAGCACCTACCCCCGGGAAGATCCTGATCGAGGGTCAGGACATAACCGACAAGACGCCCAGTCAGCGCAATGTAGGCATGGTCTTTCAGGCGTATGCCTTGTTTCCAAACATGACGGTGGCACAAAATATCGGGTTTGGACTGCGCATCCGCAAGGATCCGGAGGAGGTGGTCAAGAAGCGGGTCTCCGAAATGCTGAAGCTGATCCATCTTGAACAAAAAGGGGACAGCTACCCGTATCAACTCTCCGGCGGACAGCAACAGCGAGTCGCTCTCGCCCGGGCGCTGGCGATCCGCCCTGAGGTGCTTCTGTTGGATGAACCTCTCTCGGCTCTGGACGCCAAAATTCGCGTGGCTTTGCGGGCGGAAATTCGCGCCATTCAGCGCGAGCTGGGGATCACAGCCATCTACGTCACTCATGATCAGGAGGAAGCACTGTCCATCTCGGATCGCATCGTTGTGATGAACATGGGAGAGATGGATCAGGTGGGTACTCCATTTGAAATTTACAATTTCCCGAAGACGATGTTTGTCGCGAACTTCGTCGGAACCCTGAACACTGCCGATGCTGAAGTGATCGATCCCGAGAAGGGGTTGTTGAGCATGGACGGTGTCCATCTCGAAGCCGCAGAGGGGACCACGTATCGTAAAAAGGGTGACAAGGTCAAAATCGCCATCCGACCGGAGCGGTTCGATTTTGCCTCAGAGCAAAAGAAAGCCAACATCATGGATTGCACCATCGAGAATATCACCTTCCTTGGCTCGGTGGTGAGGATCCAGGTGACGATCGGCAAGGCCAGGTTCAACATGGACACGTTCAACAACCCGTACCTTGAATTGCCCAAACTTGGCGCGAAGGACCAGGTCACTTGTTCGCGCGAGGCGGTCCTGGTCTTGAACGATTAATCCGCGGGCAACCTGAGCGACGGTTCGGCGGTTGGTATGTTCATCAGATTATCCAACCCTCGAACCGTCTTCCTTTTGGAGGAACATGCACAAAGTGATCTTGGTTTTATCGGACGCTTTGCGCTATGATATCGCCAAAGCGAACATGGGATATCTGGGACATCTGGTGGAGAAGCGCCTCGCCACGTTGTATCGAATCAGCGGTGAACTGCCGAGCATGTCGCGCCCGATGTACGAGACCATCCATACCGGACTGCCCTCGCATGAACACGGCCTCGTCGCCAATTCGATCAATCGCCTCTCCAACAAGCCGAACCTGTTCCAGGTGATCTCACAAGCAGGCAAGGTGACCGCCGCGGCAGCCTATTACTGGTTTTCGGAGCTGTACAATCGCTCTCCTTACAACCCGATCGAGGACAGGGAGGTTGACAATCCCTCCCTGCCCATTCAGCATGGCCGTTTTTACGAGACCGATGAATATCCGGATCGGGAACTTTTCGCGAGTGCAGCAAATTTGATCCGCAGGTTTACCCCGGATTATTTGCTGCTGCATCCGATGGGCATGGATTACCATGGAGAAACCTATGGCTCGGATTCGAAGGAATACCGCAGCCATGCCGTTCATCAGGATGCCTGGCTGGCACCGCTGATTCAGGACTGGATCCAGAACGGATACATCATCCTTGTCAGCGGGGATCACGGTATTAACAGCGACGGAATCCATGGGGGCACGACGCGGGAACAGCGCGAGGTTCCGCTCTTCTGCATTCATCCGAGCGGGAAGGGTATGGGCGAGTCGGATGTAGCGGTTTCCCAACTGCAGGTCGCGCCCACGATCCTGAAATTGCTGGATGTGCCCATCCCTTCGACGATGAAATCTCCCCCTTTTGCTTTCTGAGCTATCCTGTCAAAACTTTCACCAATTCGCGGCAGAAATCCGGAATATCCGCCACGACGCGCCCCCAGACTTGATGCCCTTCCCGAAAGGCGGGCTCATCCACCCAGACCGCGCCGGCGTTCACCAGGTCGTCCTTGATGCCCAATGAACCGGTGGCGCGCTGCCCCTTGCGGATGATTCCTGCTGAGATCGCAATGGAACCACCGTGACAGATAATGCCGATCACTTTATTCGCCTGGTTCATTTCCCGCACAAGTCGTGTGACGGATTCGTAGCGACGCAATTTGTCGGGCGCCCAACCGCCGGGCAGGATCAAGGCGCTAAGCTCATCGGATGTGAGCGAACCGATTTCCACATCCGGTACGATCGACAGGCCGTTTTTTCCATGCAAGGGCTTTCGTTCCAGGGCGGCTGTGAGGACCCGCGCGCCTTCCTCCTCCAGGCGCATGAGCGGAACATAATACTCGAGATCCTCCACCCCCTCCGCGACCAGGGTGGCAATCGTTTTGTTTGATAGATTCATTGAAAGCTCTCCTGTTTCTGACGAAGTAGATCAAGATGCCGAAGGAGCGTTCTTCGGGCGGCTTGCTCTATCTCATGCTGGATATTTCCAGGATGCAGGCTTGTAAGCACTTCCCCAAAGGTCACCTGCGGCTTCAATCCAAACAGCTCCCTGCCCTTGAGAACCTGCCGGATGATCTGATACATGAAAGCCAGCCGTTGTTTATCCTGCCGTTGTTTTCGCAGCCAGGTGATCGGATGATGGAATATCCTGCGGGAGATCACACCGCTCACAGTGGTGATCAGCACGCGCGTGCGCGGAACGCTGCGAAGGAATACATCCAGGCTGCGCGACCAGCGAGGAAACTCCCGCTCGGGATTTGGCATGAAGTCCGGGTCCGGTTCGATCGCACCGCGCGGGAAAGTCAGCAATGCCCCCCCGGCCTTGAGGTGCTGGATGGCATGGCGGACGGTGATCATCCGCCCGAAGATGTATTGGGGATCCGGCGAGAAGATGCCAAAGCGGCTAACGTTGGGCAGGAATCGAAACGTGGGAATATCTCCGATGATGATCCGGAAATCCGGGCGGGGAACACAGGCGGTAATGACCATGGCGTCATACGCTGCCGGATGATTGGAGGCGATGATCAGGGGTCCGCTGCTGGGGGGGAGCTCCTCTCCTCTCGCTTCATACCCGGTCACGAAATGGCTCAGCAGCCAGCGCGCGCCCATCATCGCTCCATTTCGTTCCACTTCGCGGTCCAATCTCACAATCAATTCCGCAAAGCGCTGTGTACCTCTGCCGAAGAGGAAGTGGATCAGACGATGGAGTAGGCGAAATTGAGGCAAACCCATTGCCCGCACAATTTCATCGATCAGCGCCTCATTGATTTTCTGGATTCTGCTTTCCATTTCAAAAGGATCGAGGGGCAGGATAAAGTCAGTGGATGGAGACAACCCGGTCGTGACGGGACCGAGACCGGTCATTCGCCGATGATCTTGATCAGCGCCCTTTTCTTTCTGCGGCCATCGAATTCCCCGTAGAAGATCTGTTCCCAGGGACCGAAATCCAGCTGACCGTTCGTTACGGCAACGAGCACTTCACGGCCCATGACCTGCCGTTTCATGTGGGCGTCGGCATTGTCCTCCCCCGTGTCGTTATGACGATACTGGCTGACAGGTTCGTGCGGGGCGAGTTTTTCCAGCCATTTTTCATAGTCGTGATGCAAGCCGCCCTCATCGTCATTGATGAACACGGAAGCGGTGATATGCATGGCATTGACCAGGCAGAGTCCTTCGCGGATCCCGCTTTCCTTCAAGGCTGTTTCGACCTGCGGAGTGATGTTCACAAATCCGCGCCGGGTGGGTACGTTGAACCAGAGTTCCTTGCGATATGATCTCATCTTGTCCAATTCGGTGTGTGGAGGATTATCATCTTTGAAATCCATTTTACCCCGAACCAGTAACCGGGAGGGGTTGACAGCGTATATCAGGATGCATATACTTTCACTCGTTCGATGGGGAGTAGCTGCCTGCCTCGGCAGGCTGGATGACCGTCAGGACGGAGCCTCGGACAACCAATCCACAGGCTCCCGGCATCCGGGAGTATTCAGCGAGACCACCGCAACGCGCAGGCTGTTGGTGGTCTTTTTCATTGTCCGGATATGAAAAAGAAGGCCGATTGCAGGGCTTTGAATCAATTTCGGAGATAGGCACACAGGTACATGAATGTTGAAGAGTTTGGGAGTTTCCTCCCCTGCGAGGATGAACGCGATGGGTAATACGAACGGGCACCTGGTCGACCTGCATCAGGTGGTGAAGACATATGTGGGTTCGGCCGGCACGTTTACCGCCCTGAAGGGAATCGATTTGCAGGTGGAAGCCGGGGCGTTCGTATCCATCATCGGCAAGTCCGGCAGCGGAAAGTCCACCCTGATCAATGTGGTGACCGGCATCGATAAGCCGACCTCCGGCGAGGTGATCGTGGACGGGGTTGCGATCCACAGCCTGACCGAGAATCAGATCGCCATCTGGCGTGGTCGCTCGGTGGGTGTGATCTTTCAATTCTTCCAGCTGCTGCCCACTTTGACCGCCGTGGAAAACATCCTGCTGGCCATGGACTTTGGTGACGGCCATTCCTCCTCCGTAAAGCCGGACCAAGCCATGCAGTTATTTTTAACGGTTGGAATGCAGAATCACGCACATCAGTTCCCGGGGCAGCTTTCCGGCGGGCAGCAGCAATGCATTGCCATCGCCCGCGCGCTGGCGAACGACCCGGTATTGTTGACCGCCGACGAACCCACCGGCAACCTGGATTCACGGTCCACTGAAATGGTTTTCCGCCTCTTCGAACATCTCGTGAATTCGGGCAAGACGATTCTCATGGTCACACATGACAATGAGCTGGCGGCTCGTGCGCAAAGGACGATCCGTCTTGTGGATGGCAGGATTCAGGATGAATTCACAAACCGTTGATCATGATGGTTCCAAACCGAAACCCTTGATCCGCCTTCAGGAGGTGGTGAAGATATACAACGGATTCGCGGGGAAGGTTGTTGCGTTGGACGGCATCACACTCCAGGTATTCCCGGGTGAATTCCTGGTCGTCACCGGCCGCTCCGGCAGCGGAAAGACCACCCTGGTGAACTTGCTTACCGGCCTCGACCGAATGACTTCCGGGGAGATTTGGGTGGAGGATTCACCCATGCATCGGTTCACTCCTGAACAGGCGGCTAAATTTCGCGGCCGGAAACTTGGCGTAATCTTCCAATCCTTTGAATTGCTGCCGACCCTGACCGTCCTCCAAAACGTCATGCTGCCGATGGATTTCTCCGGGCGCTATTCCTCCCTGCGCGAGCAAAAGGAAAGAGCCCTTTCTCTGCTGGAACAGGTCGAAATCGCCGAACACTTCCGAAAGCTTCCCGCGGCTTTGTCCGGCGGCCAGCAGCAGCGCCTGGCGATTGCCCGCGCCATGGCGAACGATCCGGAGGTCCTCGTGGCGGATGAACCTACCGGCAGTCTGGATTCGGTCACGGCCAACACGGTCATGGATATTTTCGAAAACCTCGTGCAGCAGGGGAGGACCATCCTTCTCGTCACCCACGACATGGACATCGCCGGGCGCGGCTCGCGCAGGATCACCCTGTTCGATGGAAGGCTCATCGGCGATGAGGGGCAGGGGAGATCCAATGCTTAAAGCACGCTGGTTCAAGGTCCTGAACGATTTGTTCGGGAACAAGACGCGCACCTTGTTGATCGTGCTTTCGATGGCCGTGGGATTGTTTGCCATCGGGATCATCCTGAGCTCGAGATCGATCCTCTCGGAAGGGCTGGCGGAAAGCTTCGCGGCGATCCACCCTTCGAGCGGAACGATTCGCACGACCGAGCTATTCGATGAAGACTTTCTGGATTCCGTACGCTCCATGCCGGATGTGACAGAGGCGGATGCGCGCCGCAACCTGACCGCCCGCGTGGAGGCCTCCCCGGGAGAATGGAAGAACATCTCGCTTTTCGTAATGGCGGATTATGACAACATCCGTGTGAACAAGGTCAATTGGAACATCGGTGCCTGGCCGCCACCCGAACGCGAGATCCTGATCGAGCGCTCCGCCATGTCGGTGATCCGCAAGCAGGTGGGGGACGTTATCCTGGTTAAAATGCCAAACGATACGCTGCGGGAAATGCGCATCGCCGGAGTGGCTCACGACCCGGCCCAGGTCCCTGCGCAGTTCGACGGCACGCCCTACGGGTACATCACGTTTGATACGCTTGAGTGGCTGGGCGAGCCATATGGATTTAATGAACTTCATATCATCACCACCAATCCGCAGGACAAGACCTGGGCACAGCAGGTGGTCAACCGCGTCAAGGACAAGGCGGAACGATCCGGGTACAGCATTCCGCTGACGATGACGCTCGAGCCCGGGCAGCTTCCCCTGGATGATATCTTGCAGGGAATCCTGCTGTTGATGGGATTGCTTGGCGTGTTATCGCTGCTCTTGAGCATTTTCCTGGTGGTCAATACCGTGACGGCGCTGCTCGCCCAGCAGAAGCGGCAGATCGGCGTGATGAAGGCTATTGGGGGGAGCAGCATCCAGATCCTGGGCATGTATTTGATGATGGTGATGTGTTATGGGGTTCTCTCTTTATTGATCGCCATTCCATTGGGCGGGGCGGGAGCGCGTGCCCTCAGCCAAAACCTGGCGGTGTTCTTCAACTTCGAACTGGCCTCCATGCAGATCCCGCGGTACTCGGTCGTGCTGCAGGTGATCATCGGTTTGCTGCTCCCGGTCCTGGCGTCGCTCGTGCCGTTCCTCACCAGCCTGAAGATCAGCGCAGCCGAGGCCATGAGCGTATATTCCGGTGGCCGGGGACGCATTGGCCGGAATCCGATCGACCGATTGCTCTCCGGTACAAGCCTGTGGTTCGCCAGGGGATTTTCCATTCGTCCGATCCTGTTATCGGTGCGCAACATGTTCCGCAACCAGCGCAGGTTGTCCCTGACATTGCTCACGCTCACCATGGCCTCAGCCACGTTCATCAGTGTGTTCAACATCCGCGCCTCGCTGACCAGCACGGTGGATGACATGGTCCGCTGGTTTCATTGTGACGCGATCCTCTTGTTGGACCGCAGTTACCGGGCGGACAAGGTTCGTACGGAGGCGATGCATGTACCGGGCGTGGTCGAAACAGATGTCTGGCTTCAGCTTCCCTCCCGCCGGGTACGACCGAACGGCAGTGAAAGTGGGATGATCTATCTGTTCGCGCCCACCGTCGGAGAGGCCAGCCTGATCCAATCGCCCACGATCGTGGAGGGGCGCTGGCTGCAGCCGGGAGACGATAACGCGGTGGTCGTTCCCTCCGCCCTTTTCCAGGATGAACCCGACCTTGCCCTTGGGGATGAGATTGTCCTGAAGATATACGGCAAGGAGCGGACATTCCGGATCGTCGGATCGTTCGTGGGCACATCCTTCGCCTCGATGATGTATGTGAATTATTCCTATATCGCCAGGGTCACCAACCGCGTGGGTGAGGCGGACGCCCTGATGATCTCCGCCCGCCTGCACGATGACGCAAACGTGGAATTGATTTCGAATGCGGTGGAGGATCGGTTCCAGCGAAACGGGCTGCGGGTGAGCATGGTCTCCACGATCACGAACGAACGTGAAGAGGCTGAGGCGGTCTTCGATTCGATCGTCTCCCTGCTGCTTGTCATGGCGGTCCTGCTGGCTCTGGTGGGCGGATTGGGTTTGATGGGCACGATGAGCATCAACGTGCTCGAACGCACGCGGGAAATCGGCGTGCTGCGCGCCATCGGCGCCCCCAACCGGGGAGGGGCAAGGATCTTCATCCTGGAAGGTGTGTTTATTGGGTGGTTGAGCTGGCTGCTTGGTTCGGTCCTGGCGGTTCCCCTGAGTCAGGGATTGACCGAGGCGCTCGGGCAGGCGATCATGGGAGTCTCCCTCACCTGGAGCTATTCACTGTCTGGATTGTGGTACTGGCTGGTGATCGTCATCTTACTGAGCGCGCTTGCCAGCTTCATCCCGGCGCGCAACGCCTCGCGCCTGACCGTGCGCGAAGTGCTCGCGTATGAATGAGTCGGTTTGATTTTGAGGTCTAAAACAGAAAGCTGCCGGCGCTCAAGAGCTTGTTCATGAGCGTTTGGTTTTGCTCAAGATCATCCACATATACCCCGTTCCTTGCGCGCGAGGAGTGAATCATGCGCCACCCGCCGAGGCTCATGCCCACATGAGTGATACGGCGGAGTCCCTCCCCGTCTCCGAAGAAGAACAGGTCGCCAACCTGGTGAGGCGGTTTGACCGGCCTGGCCGCCTCCGCCTGCATATCCGCATCGCGCGGAATATCAATCCCGATCCAGTGGTGCAGGAGACGCATGAAACCGGAACAGTCAATTCCATTTCCACTTGTACCGCCCCATAAGTAAGGTACGCCGATCATGCGTGAAGAATCCCCAACCAAAGTCCTGCGTCGGGCTTCAAGAGTTTTCGGGTGGTCCGATACCGGGCGCAAGGCATCCATCGGAATCCAACCGGAAACATGCGCCCGGATATAAGCCCATCCGTTCTGGGACTGTGCTATCGAAAGGCCGGTTCCGCTCATCAGCCGCGATAGGATTTCTGAAGAGCGTTCTGGTTCTGTATGGATTTCCACGGACGGGGAAAGTACCAGGTGGGTTTCTGTTGGGATTGTGTCGGAAGTCAAATACTGGTTGTACACCCAACCCAGGTAACCGTCGCGCTGGCGGGTGAACACCCAGCGTTCCTTTTCCTCCAGCACCTCCAAATCGGTCCCGAATGTCAGTTCGCTCGTGAGAGGCATGCCGAAGGTTGGTTCTTCATACAACCCGGTCAGATTTGTGGCAATGAATCTGTGCGGCAGACCGGAGCGGTCAAGGATGCCGATCGAGGAGGTGTCCAATTTCAGATCCGGAAACCGGAGATGCAATTCCTCCACCTGCGCGGCTTTGAGCACGCGGCCGGCGAGGGTTAATTGATTTCCATCCAAATGTACGATACGGACATCGAAGACGGAGGATCGTCGGTCGCAGGCAAGGGCAAGCTCATCCAAGGACTTGTTGATGAGGGAGATCATGGATGGATTTTACACGAATTGTGCTACCATTGTCGCATGCCGGTGATCTGCATCAACGGGGCGGATATCTATTACGAATCCTTTGGTGGGGATCGGGATTCTCGAAGGCCGATCCTGTTGATTCACGGCTCGACCATCGACGGTCGTACGGATTGGGGGGAGATCGCTCCGCAGTTGGCGAAACAGTACAAGGTGATCGTGCCCGACTGTCGCGGCCACGGCCGTTCGAACAATCCGAACATGAGCTATTCCTTTCGGGAACTCGCCGGCGACGCATCGGCTTTCATCCGAGCTCTGGGATACGATCGCGCCCACGTGATCGGGCACAGCAACGGCGGCAACGTGGCGCTGCTGGTTTTGATGGAACACGCTGAGGTCGTTCAATCCTGCACGCTTCAAGCAGCCAACGCCTATGTCAGCCGATTTTTGATCGAGCGTGAGCCGGGGATCTTCGACCCGGACCGCGTGGCGCGCGAGGCGCCTGAATGGATGGAGGAAATGATCCGCCTGCACAGCGGGATTCATGGCTGGGAATATTGGCGAGATCTCCTGCAGATGACCGTCAAGGAGATCATCTCCGAGCCGAATTACACTGCGGAGGACCTCTCGCGCGCGACCCGACCGACTCTGGTGATCATGGGAGCGCAGGATTCGGTCAACGCGCCGGATCGTCATGCGCAGTTCATCGCCTGTCATGTGCCTAATGCCGAGTGCTGGATTCCGGAAAACACGGGTCACAACGTTCACAAGGAACGTCCGGTCGAATGGATTGCCAGGGTCGTGGATTTTATCGACCGCTGCGACGGATGAGATTCTTGATCTTCCATTCCCGTTTGAGTTGGAGGTTCCAAAAATGACCGATAATGAGGATACTCCATGAAGTTGCGCTGGGAATCCCTTCCGCTGGAACTGAAAACGACATTTCGCATCGCTCACGGTGCCAGCGACAAGCGATTCAATGTGCTGGTATTTCTTGACGACGGAGTGGGGGAGGCGGCTGCCGTTCCGTACTACGGGGAATCTCAGGAAGGGATCATCGAATACCTGAAGACCGTTCCGGACCTGGGAGAGGAAGTCTTCGATCTGGATCAGGTGCTCGCACGCCGGCCGCCAGGGTCACGCGCCGCGCGGTCTGCCATCGATCAGGCTCTGCATGACCTGTGGGGAAAAAGACTGGGTCAGCCTTTATACAAATTGCTGGGCTTGAATCCGATGCGTCTGCCACCGACCTCCATTACGATCGGGATGGATGATCCAAAGGTGATGGCTCGACAAGCCAGGGAATCCGGGCAACCAATCCTCAAGCTCAAGCTTGGAGGGGACTGTGACGAGGAGCGGGTGTCCGCGATTCGGGCTGTTACGAATGCAAAGATCCGCGTGGACGCGAATGCCGGCTGGTCGCGTGAGCAGGCGCTGAAGATCATCCCGAGGCTGGCCGAATTTGATCTCGAATTCATCGAACAGCCGCTTGCGGTGGAGGACCTGCAGGGGTATTTCTGGTTGAAGAAAGAATTGCGCGAGCTGAACGTGAACCTGCCGATCTTTGCCGACGAATCGGTGAAAACCTCCCGCGATGTGGTCCTTCTGGCAGGGGCAGTGGACGGCGTGGTTGTAAAGTTGATGAAGACGGAGGGGATACGCGAAGCGCTGCGGACGATCCATACGGCCCGGGCGCACGACATGCAGGTGATGTTGAGCTGCATGGTGGAATCATCGGTGGGTGTGACCGCTGCGGCGCATCTCGCTCCGCTGTGCGATCACGTGGATTTGGATGGTCCGCTTTTAATTCGGATTGATCCGTATGCCGGATTGACGTACGACGGGTCGAAGATTACCCTACCTGAGCGGCCCGGGATTGGAGTGATGAAAAGATCGACCGCTTAATTCGGGTTTGACTTTTCGACGACCACTGTGGCTTCCGACAACAGGGCGGCGATTGCGCCAATTGCAGCAAGCTGGGGGGCGAGCAGCGCGCCCACCACGCCGAAGGTCATGGGAATTTCCATCAACGTCTTGCCCTCCTTGTCCTTGATGATGATGCGGCGGATGTTGCCCTCATGAATGAGTTCCCTGATTTTTGCGATCAGTTTTTCCCCCTCGATGCGAAATTCCTCGGTATGGACAGTATTGTGTGACATGGGAACCTACGCTTTCTGCTTGAACCATTTCTCGTCCAGCGCCGGCCATTCATCGGATTGATCGGCGCGATCCTTCCAGTTTTCCTTCCCGCTCCAGGATTCGATCCCAACCTCGTACACCGAGGTTCGGCGCAGTTCCTTGTCCGTCGCCGGGCGGTAGTCCTTGTTGATCTGCATGGGTTTGAAATACTTTTCGATGAGCTTATGAAGAACGGTCCGCTTCTCCTGCGGATCCTCGATCAGGCGCGCCTTGCCGAAGACGATCACGCTGCGGTATTGGAGGGAGAATTCGAGGGCGATGTTCGACGGCAGGTATTTGCCCAACTCGCTGACCTCCACACAAACCTGCGGATGACGATCGATGTTGGAGCGAATCCGCCCGCTGATGTTGGAGTGGAAGATCAGGCGGTGGCCTGCCTCATCGAAATAATAGGTTGTCGGCGTAATGAAAGGCTGTTCATCCCAGCGGGTGGCGACGCGGGCGATCTCTCCCCTGTGGAGGAATTCCTTGATCCATGGTTCCTCTCGTTTGTATTGCGGCAATCGCTGGAAAGCAGTTGGCAGTTGGTTTTCATGGCTGCGAGGCATTTGGACTGTCCTGTTGAGATTATTTTCTAAGAAATCGCTTGTAGATCATGAGCTGAAGGAAAAACGAAAAGAGCGCGGCAGATAGGGCAAAGGTCCAAATCCAGACCGGATGGTCGTAGCCGGCCCCCGCTTGCAGAAAGAACACCGCCGCGCCAAAGGTCAATCCGCTGAGCAAGGCCACCTCGAGGGTTTGCAGGTAGGAGATGCTGTTGACCTTGTACAGGGGCGGCATGGTCGAAGCCCGCCAGCGGAAAGCCTTGGCAAGCAGCTTGTCCCGCTGAATGGTGAACTCCTTGATCTGGTTGAGTGCAGACATCGATTCGTGCCAGGCGGCGCGCAATCGCGCCAGCTGCATGACCGTCAGCGTCCCGAGCAGGGTGAGGATCAGGAAGAGTCCGGCGAAGAGCAGTTGCAAGGTCCTGGTACCCTCCGCAGAATGGATCAATTGGGTGCTGAAGAGCGCGGCCACGAGCGATCCGACCGCCACCAGATAAAAGGAGGACACGCGGGCGCGATCCTCGTTGGATTGACCGGCCGTGCTGGCGATGTATTCGAATTCTTCAGCCAGTATAGCAGCGCTCAATTCTGAATGTTCGGTTTTTTTCCTGACCATGCATTAATTGTACCTTCGATCACTGCTGGAGGGCTGCCCTGCCGAGCCCAACCGAGGAAAATCCTTCCATTACGTCTCGAATGCCCATTCTCCCTTCCGCATCACGGGTTCACGCGTTCCCTCTTGGGTTATGCCGTCGATATCCATTTCGGGCGAACCGATCATGAAATCCACGTGTGCCAGGCTGGAGTTCCCGCCGGCGGAGTTGAACTCCTCCTCGGTAAGTTCCTCACTGCCCGTCAACGTAAAGCGGTAGGCGCGCCCGATGGCTATGTGACAGGAGGCATTCTCGTCGAAGAGCGTGTTGTAGAAAAGGTAACCGCGCCTGGCGATCGGTGAACTGGCCGGGACAAGCGCCACCTCACCCAGACGGTGCGAACCCTCATCGGTATCCACCAATTTTTGAAGGATCGCCTCGCCCTTCCTGGCGGTGACCCTGGTGATCCTTCCATTTTCAAATGCGACAGAAAAATCTTCGATCAAGGCTCCCACGTAACTGAGCGGGAAGGTGGAAACGACGACCCCTTCGGCGCGGTTGCGATCCGGCAGGGTGAAGACCTCCTCAGTGGGCATGTTGGCCGTGAACGCTACTCCGTTCTGCGCCAGGGATTGCGCGCTGATCCATTTGTGTCCGTTCGGCAAACCGAGCGTGAAATCCGTGCCGGGACCTTTGTAATGCAGGCCGGAATACTGCCGAGCCTGTAAATACTTAGCACGGTCCCGTAGGGTATGGATATGTTTCTGCCAGGCGGAAATTGGATCCGGCTGGTCGATGCGCGTGGTTTCGAAGATGGCTTTCCATAATTTGGTCTGGGCTTTCGTGGCGGAGAGATCAGGGAAGACCTTGCGTGCCCAGGCTTCCCCGGCCGCCGCGACGACACACCAGTTTATGGCGTTGCTGGAGATATTCAGATTGACCGGCGCAACATTCTTCAAATACACCTGTTGAACTTTCGCAACAGTTTCGGCATCCAGCCCGCCGTACAAATCCGGGTCCGCACCAGAAATGGACAGCTGTGCGTCGCCTCGCTCGATCATACCCATCACGGCACTTACCTGCCAGGTTGGATATTCCTCAAGCGAGTCGTGAGGCGCGTGCTGTACACGCAGCCGCAGGAGTTCTTCATCGGACCAGATCACATCCACGAAGCGCGCTCCATTGGCATACGCGGATTTGACGACCTCCCGCACGAGGGGCGCAAATTGATGCGGCACCCCCCGCGTGGGTCCGTAGGTGATGATCAATCGCTGTCCCGGCTGCAGGTTTAGACCGATCTTGATGATGGCTTCGGCATACTTCTTCAACGATTCCTGATGTTTTTTGGAGGTCATGTTTCCTCGAGGTGTGGGTTATCGCCAGTATAGCACGGACGACCAAATCAGAGTTTTCCCCCATGTTCCGCTTGTTCGATGATCCGTTCGATCAACCACAGGTCATACAACCACATGTTCTGGCCTTTCGAATCCCGCACGGCTGATATCTGCCTCCCATCCGCGTGGATTTTAAGGCTCTCCCATCGCTTCGCCTTGCGCAAACGGCGAAGTACGTTATGGACCGAAGCAGGCGCTCCGCGTTCCGCTTCCAGGTCCCCTGCCCGGCTGGTGATGGAAAACGACAGCCCGGCATACCCGACCTCTGTGGAAACGCGTGCGGGTTGAATCGTGATACGCAGCGGGCGTCCAAACCTGGTCCCATTCATCACGGTCTCTCCCCGCACCACCGCGCCACTGCCGCCTGCTGTCACTGAAGGAGTTGCAGAGAGTTCCAAACCGAGCGGGGCAAGCAACACCTCTTCGCCGGCCTGTGCAGCTTTACTCCCCAGGGCGTACGTGACGAACATCATCAGTACGATTGTACCGAGATACAGCATGACTCCGTAGCGGATGTAGGACCAATCCAGTAGTCCAAGGGCATAAGGAACCATGAGGGCGATGGGGCACAAGGCGATCACAGCCGCCCACAGAAACCATATAACGAGACTGGAATTGCCTCTTCGCGCGGACTGCTTCAACTCCTCCGGGTCCCCTCCTTCGATGACCAGCGCCTCGAAAAGTTTATTCCAACTGCTTAATATGGAAAGATCGTTCAGATCGGGTTTTTGCGTGAGGTCCGGCGCTTTTATCGCCCCATACCCTTTGAACAGGATCTGCACAATCCAATACCCGACAAGCAACACCATAAAAACCGCGACGCTGCCAATTCCCACGTAGAGGGGTATCTGACTTCCGTCTGGTTGGGTTAGCGCAGTATAGACCGTGCTGCCTACGATGAATAGAATCCCACCGAGTACAAATACTCGGTAAAGAATGGAATCCCAGCCTGCTCCTGTACCTTTCATGATTCCTGCTCCTTTGATCGTTGTGCGAATTTTCCCAACACAAAATACCCCATGGATACCACAAGCCCCAGGCCAAAACAACCACCCCAAAGAATCTCCGCACCAAAAACCTGATACACCCAAGCACCGAGGATCGGGCCAAAGAAGAAGGCTAATCCCCAGGCAGAACCATAGACCCCCTGGAAAAGACCGCGCGATTCCCTGGGTGAAAGATCGGCGATGATGGACGGTGCTACGGCTGACGCCGCGATCTCGCCCAGAGTCCAGATTGCCACACAAGCTGCAAAGAATGGGAACGAGCCGGCCAGCGCCGTCAGGCCAAAACCGGTTGCGGTCAGGATAACCGATTGGGACATAATCCCGAAACGGGACCATCTGGCCGCCATATGAGTGATCGGTATCGTGAGAAGGACGATCAGGATTCCGTTCACCGATATGGCCAGACCGTACTCGCGCGGCCCAAGCCCATTTGACAGCATATCCACCGGGAGGGTGACATTTCCCTGCATGTTGATCATGCCTATGAAAAGTGTCAACAAAGAGAACCATAACAGGATGGGTGCCCGCTTAAGCTGGTGAATTCTTTTGGAAGGGGAAGTTCGAGCGGCGTGTTGAAGAGCTTCAGGCGGGCGCGTCTCCCTGAATCCGAAGAGTACCAGCAAGCCGAAGATCAGTGTCGTAAGACCGTCTCCAACGAAGAGGGTGATGTATACTGGGCACGGTCACAAATTGCGGTTTTAAAAGGAGATGAAATGCGGGTCTGATAAAATCGCAGGATGACCATGCAACTCGAACTTACGCCAGAGATACTGAAAGAA
>VGNF01000035.1 GCA_016866195.1 Chloroflexota bacterium
GGGGTTATCCAAACCGCAAAAAGATATGCCGGTCCCGATCATCGAACGAGTCAGAAAAGACGAGCCGGGTCTATGTTAACGCTGAGGGAACGATGTCCGTGATGAAACTCGATGATAATTCCGCGTTCTCCCCTGGCACCGCCCGCCACAGCGTCCCCGAAGCGTAGCGAAGAGGGAGGGCAGGTGTCTGCTGCCAGTCTAAGCTGGGTGGCACCTCGGATGGCAGACATTCGTCCCATGAGGATGAATGTCTTTTTTTATCGATGGAGGAAGAATGGAAATAACACCGAATCAACCGAATCGTGAGGAAGCCAATTTGCAGGATCAGCCGATCGAAACCATCTCGGATGAATTCCTGCCGGCAGCTCAAGTCCTGCATGAACAGGGCAGCGAGATGGAGGAATTACAGAGTGCTGCGTTAATATCTAAACTTTAATTGCGATTGCCTACATTGTTTCGGCCTAATCTCGTTTAGATATTTATGCAAGAAGCAGTAAACACGCCCAGGTTCATTCCCTGATGATTCATTGGTCATGTGAGTCGTGATTGCCAGGAGGATTTCAGCGTGAATTCTGGAGCAGGTCTTGAGTTTCTTATTGGATCATTCCGCTGCCTCGCCGAACAGGATCACGGTAATGTGCTGGTTCAGTAATTTCGGAGAGGCATCCTGCATCGGAACGATCTGACCGAGGGTATAGCCGCCGGCGATGGGCACTTGAGTCCCCAGGATTTCCTGAATCGCGGCGATCTCGATCCCCGGGTTCGCCGTGAGCAGCATTTGCCAGGCGATGTCCACGAGGACGATCGCCAGCGCGGGCCTGGCGTCCTGCAATCCCTGTAGGGCCTGCTGGGCTGCGCGGCGGGCGGCGTTTTCGCAGGAGTTCCGGCTGCCAACCAGCAAGTAGGCATCGATCCCATCGCGGATCGCAGCGTTCATCCGGAAGCTGCCATCCGCCTCCACGCGAATGGGGGAGCGGATGATCATTTCCTCACCCTGTTCGACTCCCAGCGGATACAGCCGTGCCAGGTGATTGAGCGGAGGGAAAGCCCAATCCCGCGCGGGGTAGCCGAAGATCTCGGCATAGGTTTCGGAGGCCGGGCGGCCGTCCAGAGTCCTTAACCAGAATCCGCGCGAGCGCGTCACGCGGAATTGCCGGCCGATCGGATCCCAGCCGTGGGCATACCCCACCGACATGCGAAAGCCTCCCTGCAGAAAGGCAGCCGCCAGACCGCCGACTCCCGTTTGATTCCCTGCCAGCTGAAAAGTCGTACCGGTGTTCATATCCCCGCTGGAGAGCGCTCCGACGAGGGGATTGGATTGGGTCGGGATGGTGCTGCAAAATTGTTCCGCGTCCCCGTTAAAGCCATCGGCAAAACACAGCACGGATTTCGGCTGCCCATTCACACGTGCCTGTTCCACGATCTTCAAAGCCGTTTCTCGACCGGATTGGGCAAATTCTGGGTGCCATTCGGTCTGGACCTCGAAATCCCCTCCCAACAACGCCACGACCACGGAATGGGGTTGATGGCCGTCGCCGGTCAAGCCGGCGGGGGAGCTGAAGCCGATCACGGGGGATTCTCCCAGCAGGCTGGACACTCCACTCAGCACTTCGCGCGGCTGATATTGGTGAGAGGCGATGACAATTCCAAAGTTCGGTGAAAACACCCCGATCTTATTCAAGGCATGATGCGTGGCCTGTAAGCCAGCTTCGCGTCCACCCAATGCTTGAGCCGATCCGACCGATCCCACCAGCGGCATGGTTTCTCCCTACGCCTCCGCCACCGGAATGGTGAAGTGGAAGGTCGTTCCGTGGCGGTATTCGCTTTCGAACCAGATTTTTCCTCCCTGCATTTCAATCAGGCTCCTGGTGATATTCAAGCCCAGCCCCGTGCCGGGCACTTCGCGCGCCTTGGGGTCCTCCGAGCGGAAGAACTTCTGGAAGATCTTCTGCTGATCCTCCTCGGTCATGCCGATTCCGTTGTCCTTGACCCACAGGTGTACCACCCGGCTGGCGCCCTCCGGATCCCATATGTTTGTCGTGTCCTCCGCCCCGATCTGGATTACGCCTTCCTCCGGAGTGTATTTGTAGGCATTGCTGACCAGGTTGGTGAGTACCTGGATCACGCGCAGGCGGTCCGCCCAGATGGGTGGGATCGTCTCCGTCGGGAGGGTTTCCATGACCTGCTTCTTCTCTTCGATCAGGCGCGTCATGGACCGCCCGACCTCATCCACGATATCCGACACACTCGTGGCTTTGTATTCCAGGCGGAGCCGCCCGGCTTCGATCTTCGAGTTGTCGTTCAGATCCGAGACGAGCGTGGACATGCGCTCGACATTGGATTTGATGGTGTTAAGGAAATTGTTCTGCATTTCATTGATCTGGCCTACCGCTCCCCCGGCCAGCAATTCCGTGTAGCCCTTGATGGAGGTCATCGGATTCTTCAGTTCGTGCGCCACAAACGAAACGAAGTCGCTCTTGGCCAGGTTGGCCTGCTGCACTTCACCATACAGCTGCGCATTGGAGATGGCGATCGCTGCGTGGTCCGTGAGGCGGGTGAGAAAAGCCATATCCACCTGTGAATCCGTCAGGCTTTCCAGATGAAGCAGGCCGATCACCTTCGTCTCGCGGCGAATGGGGATTGCGATCTGCGTGTGGGTTCCCGGAAGGAGCTTTGGGTTCCCATCCGTTACCGTCAGCCGTTGAGGCTGGCCGGTCTCTATGGCTTTGGACATGACCGGCAATTCCACATGCATGCTGTCGTTTTGCAGGTTGAGCGCCGTGTCATCAAAGCCCTGCTGGGACATGACATTGATGCGATCCTCCTCCAGCATGCCGATCAGGCCGGCGTCTGCATTGGACTGGCGCAGCGCCCAATCGAGGGTGATTCGCATGGCTCGGTCCATCTCCAGGCTGGCATTCAATTCGCGGTCGATGCGCTGCATGACCGAAAGTTCCTCGACGCGCGCGGCCAGGGCCTGGTCGGTAAGAGTGTACAAACGGGCGTTCTCGATGGCCACGGCGGCCTGCCCGGCGAAGGCCGTCAGCAAGGCCTGATCATCCGATCCAAAAGGAAGACCATCCCGACGGTTGATCACTTCGATCACGCCGATGACATCATCCTTGACCTGAAGTGGAACGGCCATCAGTGCGCGGCTGACGAACCCGGTCTGCTCATCAATGCCGCTGAATCGGTCAGCGGATCGGTCGGCGGCGTTTTCGATCACCGGCGCCCGGGAGGTAACGGCTTTTCCGACGATGCCGGTCCCCGCAGGCAGCCTCTGGCCCACAAGATTTGCAGCTGCCGAGGGGCCGACCGTGACTTTGAAGATCAGGTCGTCCATCTGTTCATCCACGAGGAACAGACTGCCTGCTTCGCAGTTCAGAATCCCGACCGCGTTTTCCAGGATGTTCTGCAGCAATGGTTCGAGTTCCAGCGTCCCGGTCAATTGGCGGGTGATCTCGTTCAGCGTTGTCAACTGGTGGGCGCGCTGCTGGGTTTCCTGAAGCAGGCGGGATTTTACGATCGCGCCTGCGGTCTGATCGGCAATCGCCTGCAGCAATTCAAGCTGCCCGCGGGTGTAAGTGACGGCTCCATCCTGGCTGCCGATGTTCAAAGCGCCTATGGATTCCGCCCCGGCATTCAAGGGTACGCCCATCCAGGCGAAGAGGCTTTCGTGCTGCGGGGTCAATCCACGTGCCTGGCACTCACGCACATAATCGTGGGTGATGATCGGGCGGCTCTTTCGGATGACCTCCGGTGCCAGGTCGGTGCTGGCGGAAAATGGCGTTTTTTCGCGGCTGGCGATGCGCTCGTTGTTCTCCACACAAAATCCGTAATAGTAGTAATCGCTGGTTCGATCATACAAAGTGATATGGAAGTGGGAGGTGGGGAGGATCTGCGTGGTTTGGGCATAGATCAGCTCCAGCACGTCGTCGAAGGTAAGCGTGACGTTGACCCCCTGCGAGACGCGCGTGAGCGCGTTCATTTCCTGGATGCGGCGCTCGAGGTGGGCCACGGTTTGAACCCGCTCAATGGCGACGGAGGCCTGATCTCCGATGTTTTCAAGGAAGCGCAGGTCGCGCGGTGCGTAGGGCTGGCCGGATAGTCGCGTCCCCAGAGCGAGCCAGCCGCTCGGACGTTCCTTGCCCGGCAGGACGACGAACAATCGCGCTCCAAGCAGCGCCAGGCGGGATCCTTCCAACTGCAACACACCCGGCAGAGCGGCGGGATCATCCAGATAGAGGGGAAGTTTTTCGGTATGGAAATACCGTGCCAGCGGGCTGGAAGCGGAGAACCGTACGTCGCTCGTCGCTTGTTTATCGTCTCCAGGCAGGGCAAAGTACTGATCGGTTAATGGATCGTATGTGTAAACGTGAATGCGGTTTGGATTGAGGGGTATGGCTATTGCCGCACGCAGTATGGCGCCGATGGTATTTAAATCCAGCGCCGTGGCAAGCTTGTGGGAGAAGTCCTCAAGCTGTTCGACCAGGACTCGCTCGCCTCGGAAGAACCGGTTGTCCACAAATCCTTGCAGGCGCGCCCTCAAAGGGTCGAGCACCAGGGCAATCGCGAGGATGTATCCGCCGATCAGGAGACTATTGTTCGGGCTCACCCTGCTGAAGATGAGCCCCACCGAGGTGGCAAGCACAACATAGCCGCCGATGACGCCAACGGTGAGCAGGGCATAGGTGATTCCCCGGCGGACGAAATCATCGGTGCGGAAGAACTTGAACCGCAGGATGGTGTAGCCGATCACGAGCGGAAAAAGGGCGATGGGGAGAAAGAGAACCGGCGAGAAATTGATCTCGGTGATGATGCTCTTGACGCCCAACCACAGGCCGATGGGAAGGAAAGCGAACAACGCACCGTAGATGATGGTTCGCGCCTGGGTCTTGACCACCGGCGAAGGCGCATAGATGGAATGGTACAGGTTGACTGCGATGTAGAAAACAACCATGATGGCAATGAACCCATACAACTGCTGCCAATTCTGGATGTAGGCGGTGGGCTGATTTAAGTTGAACAGGTTGGGAATCCCCACGAGCGTGAGCAAGGTGCCGATCAGCAGCCCGATCCACCTCAAATAGGGACGGTTGATGACCAGCCGTGGTTCATTGGGGAAGGACAGGGCAAGGTCGAACAGCGCCCCGCCGGCAATTCCGCATGCCAGCGTCCATAACAGGGTGAATTCATGCGTCGTCGCAAGATTAAAATAGGTTCCTGTGACGATGGCGAGGGAGGTGGTGAACAGCGAAAAAGCGCGGCCGGCAGGCTCAGTCCGGCGCAAGCCGAAGATCCACAGACTAACGAACAGAAAGATCAGGGAGAGGGTGGAGGGGATGCTGAAATGGGTAAACCGGCTCAAATCGGAAAAAGGATGCAGGACCACATCCAGAATTCGGTCCGGCATTTCTGGAGTGTGGATGGTGAGCGTGACTGTTTCGCCCGGGAACGAATTGACCAGGGCTCCCTCCACGTCGTTGTTGTTTCGCACCGGGATCCCGTTGATGGCCGTTAGCTGATCCCCCACAGTAACCATCTTATACAGCGCCCACTCGGGAGAGGGCGAGGAGGGCCCGGTGCCGTTGAACACCAGCGTGTGTTCATAAAACGCGCCCAGGAAGGGTCTTTGCAGCCAGCGCATGCCCAGGAATAGGCTGCCAACGAACAGCAGGATGGCAAGCACTTGATAACCAAGGACAAAAACCTGGAGCACCTGTCCGACCAGGTCCCTGTATCGCGGCAAGGACTGTATCCGATTTCTTTGCACACCTTGAGCCATCATGATACGGAGATTTTACTCCACATCCCTTTGGGTGGAATATGGTACTTTCATGACAGGAAACCAGAGGGAGCCGATTATCTGCACTCTTTCCGTATGCTTTCAGGCCGGATTTCTATTTGATAAATAACAGTGGAAGGCAAAATCTGCAAGAAAAACAATAACTGCCCCGAGCGAAGATCCCGCGGCAGTTTTTGTTCGGGTGCAGAATAATCGTGCTGGTTGTAATACGAAGTAAACCCGGCTCCTGCTGGATTTAGATATCCAGATTTCGCACGCTCTTCGCATGGGTCTGGATGAATTTCTTGCGCGGGTCCACCGCATCGCCCATCAGCATGTCGAAGGTGCGGTCCGCCTCCGCGGCATCGTCGATGGTCACGAGCAGCAGCGTGCGGTTGGAGGGATTCATGGTGGTCTCCCATAGTTGCTCGGGATTCATCTCGCCAAGTCCCTTGTAGCGTTGGAGAGAGGCCTTCTGGCCGTATTCCTTGACCAGTTTGTCCTTCTCCTTGTCGGTATATACATACTTGACCTGGTTCTTGTGGGCGATGCGATAGAGCGGGGGTTGGGCGATGTAAAGATGCCCTTCCTCGATCAACCTCGGCATGTATCGGAAGAAGAAAGTGAGCAGCAGGGTGCGGATGTGACTCCCGTCCACATCGGCATCGGTCATGATGATCACGCGTCCGTAGCGCAAACCTTCCAGGTCGAAGCTGTCGCCGATGCCTGTGCCCAGCGCGGAGATCAGTGATTTCACCTCGTTGTTGCCAAGGATCTTGTCGAGGCGGGCGCGTTCGGTGTTCAGGATCTTGCCTCGCAAGGGCAGGATTGCCTGAAAGTGCCGGTCCCGACCCTGTTTGGCGGAACCTCCGGCGGAATCGCCCTCGACGATGTACAGCTCGGTCTTGGCGGTATCGCGCTCGGAACAATCCGCCAGCTTGCCCGGCAAGGTGAGCGATTCGAGTGCGGATTTGCGAATGACCAGATCGCGCGCCTTGCGCGCCGCATCGCGCGCCCGGGCGGAGGTCAGACACTTGGCGATGATCGCCCTGGCCGCCTGCGGATTCTCCTCGAGGAAGGTCCCGAAGGAATCCCCGACCACCTGCGTGACATAGGTCTGCAGTTCGGGATTCATCAGCTTGACTTTCGTCTGCGATTCGAACTGCGGATCCGGATGTTTGATCGACACGATGGCGGTCAGACCCTCGCGCGTGTCGTCTCCGGAGAAGTTCGGGTCGGCGTCCTTGAGCAATCCGTTTTTACGCGCATAGTCGTTGATCACGCGCGTCAGGGAGGAGCGCAGGCCGGTCAGGTGGGTGCCGCCGTCGACCGTGTTGATCGTGTTGGCAAAGGAGTAGACCGATTCGGTGTAGGCATCGGTGTATTGAATAGCCGCTTCGATGCCGATGTTTTCGATCTCCTTGTCCACGTGCACCACGGGATGCAGGGTCTCCCGGTTGCGATTGAGATACCGCACAAAGGATGTGATTCCACCTTCGAAATAGAAAGACATCTCACGATCGCTGCGTTCATCCGAAAAGCGGATGGTCACACCGCGCGTGACGAAAGCCATTTCACGAAACCGCTGGACCAGGGTATCGAAGCGGTAGTCGATGTCCTCTTTGAAGATCTGTGGATCGAACTTGTACACGACGCGCGTACCGGTCTCCTCACCGCTCTTCATCTTGCCGGTGACTTTGACGGGTCCCTTGGGATAGCCGCGCTCGTAACGCTGGAAATGGATGCCCCCATCCCGCCGTACCTCCACCTCGCACCATTCGGAGAGCGCATTGACCGCGCTGACCCCGACTCCGTGCAGACCGCCCGAGACCTTGTATCCGCCGCCTCCGAATTTGCCGCCGGCGTGCAGCGTGGTCATCACCACTTCGAGTGCGGATTTCTTCATTTGAGGGTGGATGCCCACCGGAATTCCGCGCCCGTTGTCCTGCACGGTCACGCTGGAATTCCTGTGAATGGTGATGTCGATGCGGGAACAGGCCCCGACGAGCGCCTCGTCGATGGCATTATCCACAACCTCGTATACGAGATGATGCAGGGCTTTGATGTCCGTTCCGCCCACGTACATGCCCGGGCGTTTGCGAACCGCTTCCAGTCCCTCCAGGACTTGAATGCTGCCTGCATCATAGCTTGTACTGCCAGTCTTCTTTTTCGCCACAAGGACCTCCAAGATTATGCCTGCTTGATCGGGCTGGAATTCAGCCGTTCGATCAAGGTCTGCAGCCACTGGTTCATATCGCGGTAATACACGAAACTGCCAGCCAGCAGGGCGGTGGTAACGAATGAATGGCCCAGTATCCCGACCAGGGTCATCCATGAATCTCCCGGGGGAATCCTCCAAAGGTAATTCAATCCGACCGAAAGCAGGAATACGGTCAGGATGAATATGCTGCTCGTTGGCAGGGTGAAACGGGCCAATTGCACGCTGCTGACGATGGAGGTCAGAAAATTCTGCCGCTTGAGGAAGATGCCGTGCGGCCAGAAGAACATGGGCACGATCACCCACATGGACACCAGACTGAGAATCAGCATGGCAAAATTGGCGAGCAGTGCATTGAATTGAAGCAGGATCGCCAGAAAAAGCACGACTGGGGTCCCGATCGTCATTAAAACCATCGACCAGAGAATCGAAACCAAGATGGTTTGCAGAATGGCATGGGAGATGCGTACCGGCTGATCCGTGGTGGAGGGGGCAGCCAGCCAGGCAATGCTGCGATAATACAATCCGCCCCCGATCCACCCGACCAGGATCAGCAGCAGGATCCATCCGATCATATTCAGCGCGGATACCTGCAGGTCCGGTGGGTTTCCCAATGGAGTCGCGGATGTTTCATGGGGAAACAGCAAGCTGGTAATGCCGATGGGCACCGTGCGCATCAACCAGAAGAGGTTGATGGCGGGTACGTCGGAGTCGTACCATTTCATGATGCTTTGAATGTCAGCGGAAGGGATGCCCCCGGCGCTCCACAGGGTCTGCAGGTCGGCTTTGAACGAATTGAACAGACGGTCGATTCGCAGGCGCGGTCCCAGCCACAGGAATACATCCAGGACGAGCGGCAAAAGGATGGCAGTCAGGTGAGCGGAGGTGATGTCGAAACCAGCTTTGATGCAGTGGATCACCCCGGGCGGTGGAGGCAGGTTCTGTACGCGTGACGATTCCATAACCGACTGATTCTACCATAACGATTCGACAGCCCGCTTGCAGGTACTCCCTCCCGCAGGGTACAATTTCAGGAATGCAGGAAGATCACTCTTCCATGTCGTTTTCAGATCGCATGGGTATTCTGGTCGCTTCGGTGTTGTTGACCTTCGCCCTGACGCGCATCATTCAGGCTCCCCGGCTTACGCTGGAGGTGACGCTGCCCGGTTTCTATTTTGCCTATCCACTGACGTTGGGCACGGCGATGACGCTGCTGGCTTCGATTGTGACCGCCAGCGGCATGAACTGGTTATCACATGAGCACCCTTTCCTGCGGGAAAAATCCACCATCGAGCACCTGCTCCTTCCCACGTTGACCACATTTGTCGTCGGGGGACCGTTGGGCATTGTGCCGGATGGCGGCGTATGGTGGATCAACTTTGCGCTTAGCGGGCTGCTTTTATCGGGTGTGTTCCTTGCAGAATACATCACGATCGATCCCATGGCGCAGGGATATGGGATAGCGCGCGCAGGCTTGACTGCGCTGGCCTTTGCGCTTTTTCTTATTTTAGCGACCGCGCTTCGGTTCAGCGGTGCGCGCATGTTCCTGTTGATCCCGATCCTGTTCCTAGCTGCCGGGTTGATCAGCCTGCGCATACTGTATCTGGATGGTGTGAACCGCTGGGACTTCCCCTGGGCGGCCGGTATCGGGCTGGTGTGCGCGCAAGTGGGAGCAGGATTACATTACTGGCCGTTGATTCCCGTACAGTTTGGTTTGGTGGTTACCGGCTGGCTATATTCCCTGACGATGTTGTCGGTTAATTTGAACACAGGGAACATGCCGCTGCGCCGCGCCTCGGTGGGCCCGCTTGTCATCCTTGGGGTGTCCATCGCGGCTGCGGTTCTGATCCGATGATTCGTTCGCTCGTCCTGAAGCGCAAGCAGTTGGATGAGATGATCGAACATGTGGATCGGTGCGCGCCCATTGAAGCGTGCGGCTTGCTGGCGGGGAGGGATTCCCGCGTGGACTGTGTGATCACGGTCCGTAATCGGGAACAGAGTCCGGTCCGATTCGTTATGGATCCCATCGAACAATTGAATGCCCTGGAATGGATCGATTCTTCCGGGCTGGAGTTGCTTGGGATCTTTCACTCGCACCCCGCGGGACCGGAGACCGCCTCTCCGACCGATATACAGCAAGCCGCCTATCCGGTGATCCATGTGATCCTGGCGAAGGGGAAAGATGGGTGGCGTGCGCGTGGATTTTGGATTGAGCATGAGATCAGCGAAGAGGTCCCTTTGTATGTTGAGTAATCAAGAAACCAATTTGGTTTGGGCGGGTTTTAGAAATTGACTCTGGAGGAGCATCCATGGATCTTGTGAGGGACATCGCGATCATTGTGATCGCATATATTTTCGGCTCAATTCCCTTCGGATTGCTGGTCGTCAAACTTAAAACCGGCAAGGATATTCGAGAAGTGGAAAGCGGCAGGACAGGGGGAACGAACGCCATGCGGGCGGCCGGTTTTTGGGCTGGACTCATCACAGCCATGCTGGATATTCTGAAGGGAGCCGCGGCGGTTTGGGTGGCTCAATGGCTGACTCCGGACCGGCATTTTGTGCATATTCTTGCCCCCCTGGCCGCGATCCTCGGTCACAATTATTCGATCTTCCTGCCGGAGCTGGATGAATCCGGCAAGTGGATTCGACTGCGAGGCGGAGCGGGAGGCGCTCCTTCGGTGGGGGGCGCGATCGGGCTGTGGCCGGCCTCCATCCTGATCATTCTTCCATTGGGAATGCTCACATTCTTCACCATCGGAATTGCGTCCATTACGACCATGGCGGTGGCATTCTTCGCGATCGTCCTGTTTGCGATCCGCGCCTTGCAGGGATCGATGCCGTGGATCGATGTGCTTTACGGCGTGGGCGCGGAGTTGCTGTTGATCTGGGCGCTGCGTCCGAACCTCATGAAATTGTTCGCCGGGCAGGAACGCGTAGTGAAGTACAGCCTGAACGGCTGGTTGCGCTCGCGCAGGCAGGGGGGTTCCGACTCGACCGAATCCTCTTCCTGAACCGGGGACATTTTCTCCCACTCTTTCGATAGCTCAACGGCGATCAGGTAAAAAAACGCCCACTGCGAGCTCTCTTGTTCGAATGCGTGCGTCAGCGGGCGACCAATACGCTCCCTTTACCCTCGAGTTATGGAAGGCGTCGCGAATACGACCACGCATGATTGCGTATTCGTTGCGAGCCCCTGTCTTCACTCCTCGTCGCTGCCACCGGCGGATGGTTGTTCCACCCGCAGCACCTCGCCGTGAAAGTTGACGACGATCTTGAACCCCATCATGCCCAGATATGCGCGCACATCCTCGGGTATGCCGGTTTCCATTTCCCGCTCGAATTGCGCTTCAATGTTTCGTAGCTGCTGTTCGATCATGGCCTTGGAAAATGGGTCCTCCTGGCCGAGCATTTTTGCGGTGTGTTGCGAAAGCAGGTCCTCGCTGCCTTTCATCATCTGAGCCATTTGACCGAGCACCGCGCGGTCGATCTGTTCGGAGGGAATATGGCGCTGGAAGCCGGCATCATCCACGATGTAACAGGGATCGTTGCCGATCAAGCCTGAAGCGACAGCGCGTCCCTGTTCATCGACCACGAGCCCGGCGAAGAGCGGTTGTCGCGGCATGGATGCGATCAGCTCTGCCGGCCTTCGATCGCGGCCAGCAGGATGGCCGCGGCAAGCCCGAGGCGTCGATCCAGACGCCGGTTGGTATCCATGCTGAAATCGATCTGCATTTGATACATGAACGGATTAAAGGGTTGCTTTAGATCCGCTACGCGCTCCTGGCCGAGGGTGATGTCGTAATTCTGAGGGATCAAGCCGGTGAGAAATCTGCGCAATAGCGCCAGACCCATGCTGTCTTCGAACAACCTGCCAAGCGGCTGGTCAGCGGCGTCCAGGATATCCCACTCATCCCGAAGTAGAGAAGCCATGCCTTTGCGCCGTAACGCTCCAACCTTTTGGCCGGTGGTGCTGTCCACCACATCGAAAGCGGCGGAAAAATCGATGATTTGGCGCGCCTTGATCATCAATACCTCGCGCGATTTGGTCTCATCGGCATATACGCGGATGTCCTCGCGAAGGCGGAACATCTTTTGTTCGCTGAACAACACCAATTGGCCATTCGGGTCAAAGAAGCGAAATTTTCCAGTCAGCGCGAAGACCTGTCGTTTCAGAAGGTAACGATCGAAGGTAAAAGCGAAATCCATATGGGTTACTCCTTGTCTGGGTAAATTTGTCGTTCTTGATTTAAGGTGCACATTTGCAGTCCTCCAGCTGGCGGAGGCGCGATTAATTCTATCAGGATGGAGATGAAGCGGAGACGATTTGAACGCGTGTTCCCTGGCCGGGTTGGTGGAGATAATTCGTATCCGGCGGGACGTTCGGTCGCGTCCAGCGATACAGCCATTTTGCATCCTCCAATCGCAGGTTGACACAGCCATGGCTGCGAGGCCGGCCGTAATCGTTGTGCCAGTAGGTGCCGTGAAAGGCATTGCCGGAGCCGGTAAAGAATGTGCACCAGGGCACGCCGGGCAGATCGAAGATGTTATTGACTGCATCTCCCTGGTTGGTCATGTGGATGGAGGGTCCCTTGTGATAGGTGAGGAATTCTCCGCTGGGGGTGCGCGTCCCCTTCCCGCCGCTGCTGCATCGGGCGGAGAGGACCATGCGATCCTGTTCGAAGGCGGTTACCAATTGAGCGGCGAGATCCACATGAATCAATTTGTCCTTTTCGGGGACGGAGGGTGAAATCAGCGTAAGTTCTTGAGGCGGGACCAGGCGCAAGTTGTAGTAGGGTACATAGTAGGATTGAAAGAGATGGAAATCGAAGATCTCGTACCAGATGGTCTTCTCTTCCCGGGTAATGACCACGTTCTTCACCCAGTGTGTGGTCCCGTAATATAAACGATATCCATTCTTGGCGTGGAAGTATGGATCGAGCTTGGTGAGGCCCCTCGGAACCGTGATCTCACCTACTTGCCCTTCGGGAGGAATTTCGTAAACAGGAGCGTTGAGAATGTTATCCACTGGCTGCAGCCAGCCAGAGTATGTATACCCCTGATCCACTTTAAACCAGGTGCGGTTGAAGGGATTGCCTTCGTCCCCCTCCACTTCGCCCAGAACCTCGACAATCTGGTCCTTCCCGAACAAATGGATCTTCCTGGCGTTGAATGCGGGCGCGTCAAAGAGGGGAATGCCGCTCCAGGTCACACGACCATAGGAGGGTGGGGCAGCCAGTGCGTCATCCAAGCCCAGCTCTGTCAGGACGAGTGTCAAAGCGCCGGATGCGGAAAGCTTCAGGAAGTCACGTCGTGAGATGGGAATCGTCATGTTACGTGTCGCGGATGGGTCTTGCCAACGATATATTACCAGACTAGAGTCGGTCGATTCGGTCAGAGGTTAGAGCTGGATTTCCACGATGGTCCCGCTATCCCCGTAAGAAAAAACCTTGTCGAACGGCACTTGCGGCAGGGTCCAGCGATACAGCCATTTAGCCGCCGAAACCGAAAGGTTGATGCAGCCATGCGAACGCGGCCGTCCGAAGTCATTATGCCAGAACGTTCCATGCAGCGAAATCCCACTTTCGGTTATGTACTGAACCCACGGTACGCCCGGCAGGTCGAAGCCGCTGGCGGTCAGGTCCCCCGCCGCCATGTGCCGCGACGGACGTTTGTAGTAGGTGACGAAGGACCCTCTTGGGGTTGTGTACCTGCCGGAGCGGAATATTCCTCCGGTGGAGACGCGCGAGGTGAAAACCGGGATTCCATGCTCATACGCTGTCAACAGCTGCGGTTCGAGGTGAATCTCGATCTTCTTGCCGGAATTGGGCACTTCGGGGGAGATCGGCGTTAGTTCCTCCGGAGAAAGGATGCGGAGGTGTTCCCCGCGCGCAAAGTAATACTTGTCCCATTTATCGTCATGGATTTCGTACCAGAGCTGATCCTCGGAGTTGCGTGTGATGCCCTTGACCCAGTGAGTGGTCTCATAGTACATGCGATAAGCCGCCGGGGAAGAGCGCTGCGGGCCTTCGTGGGCATCGGTATAAGGCACGCTGACCTCCACCAGCAGCCCCTCGACCGGAATCGCCACGAAAGACGGTGTATTCAGGATGGTCCTCACAGGTTGGATGTTTCCCGAATACACATACCCTTCGATGTGATCCTCGGTCCCGATCTCATACCAGACCCGATTATGGGCGTTGACATCCTCGCTGATGGCAGTGTTCGCAATGTCCAGAATCATGTCGCGCCGGCAGAGTTTGACCTGGGTTCCTTCCACCGAGGGCAGGTTGTACATCCATGCAATGCGGGAGGTCACGCGACCCTGTTGTCCGCTGAATGCATCCGCGGGCAGGTAATTCCTTTTCGGGAGGAATGCCGCGGCCAGCCACAGTCCACCCAATTTAATGAAATCCCGTCGTGACAAGTCCGTGCCCGCATTGTGCCTGATGGTTGATCCAGGCCCAGCGGTGGGGAAATGGTCAGTGGATTTCGTCGGCTCAGTAATGGACATTGACTACGGTTCCGACGGAGGAAAAATTGTACAACCACTCGGCATCCGGGATGGTGAGATTGACGCAACCGTGGCTCATCGGAGTGCCGAAATTGTTGTGCCAATAGGTTCCGTGCAGGCCGTAACCTTTGTAGAAATACATCACATAGGGCACATCCGGCAAGTAATACCCCGGGCCGGACATGTCGGAGTAGCGCAGCTTGATCCAGACCTTGTATTTTCCGGTGACGGTGGGGGTCTGCCAGGTTCCCGTCGAGACGACGAAGGAATTAACCAGGGTGTCGCCGGCATAGGCGTATACGCGTTGCTGGGAGAGATCCACATCGATCCAGTGAGCGCCGTCGTAACTGGCGACTTGCGGGGGGATGTAGGGCGCGGCAGTGGGAGCAATGTATTCGGAAGTGGGTGTATCCGGGATGATCTCAGCCAGGGCTATCCCTGGTGTTTCAGTGGTCTCCGGAGCGGCTGACCCTAACGTTGGTGCCTGCAGATCTGTTGGATTAATAAGTAGAGGCTCCTGGGTCGCAGTTGGAGGAACCGCAGGAGGATCGAATGCCACAACCGGAGGTTCTGTAGTAGGAGGGAGGATGATCGTCAAACCAGACGTTTGAGTTGGCGGAGCGTCCTGAGACAGAGCAAGACTCTGCGGAGTGTTGGTAGGCTTGGAAAGATATACCTGGGCGAAGTTCGGCAGTTGAGTTGGTTGAACTGCGGGCAGGGCTGAGAGGTTGAGGATCGAAGCCATGACCGGTGAAGTCATGGCGGACCAGGCGGCGAATAAGAGAACCGCGCAACCTGTGATAATCAGAAGCATGGGGAAGAGGGCGCTGCGGACTCGAGGCTTCTTCCGTGCCGGACTTTCTCCGCCGCCCGAGGTTCGCTTTCGCAGGTTCTCCACCTGAGTCTTTGCAGGTTTGTTTTCCTCAGCGTCGGAGCTACCAGAGGAGGCGAGCCTGCGCATCGCCCATTCCATCCCCTGTTTCGCCCGCCTGCTATCCGGATGGATATCCAATGCCTTTCGAATGTAGTCGACGGATTCGCGGGGGCTGACGATTGTCGCCAGGATCAACCAGGGATCCTCACTCTGCGGTGCCAGCTGTGCGGCGCGTTCCGCCCATTCCCGCGCTTCATTGATCGCGCCGTTCCGCAAAGCTTCGCGGGCGTACATGATGGCTTCTCGGGATTCGATGAATCTATCTTTCACACGTCACCTGATAGGATACCCTTTAAATGAAACCATGGCTACCATTGGATCTGCACCGTTGTGCCGATCTCTGCCCAGTCATAGAGCAGTTGCGCCTCGTAACTTCCGATCACCACACATCCGTATGAGATCGGGACGCCGAGATAACCGGCCCATAACTGTGCGCCGTTCGGCAGGATCGGCAGGGCGTGTATGCCATTTTGCAGATTGCCGGACCAGTAGATGCCAAGCCAGTTTGGCATCCAGATGTTCCATGTTTCGCCGTAGGCGTTGGGGATCTTGTTCAAGACGCTGAAACTACCGACGCGGGTGGAATTATTCATGCCAGTGGAGGAAACAAAGCTATACACGAGTCGATCCCGCTCATAGACATACATGTGCTGATCTGAGATATCCACAAGGATGCGTTTGTAGCCGGAATCATTCGAAACGGCATAACTGGATGAGTCCGCAGGCTGGTAAGTGGGCAATTCGAGGGATTCAGGGGTTGGCGTGTCCGGCAGGATCTCTGCAAGGACGAGCGGTTCGGCAGTAAGAGTGGGTTCGGCAGTCGGAGGGAGGGTTGGCGAAGGAGTGAAAGTATACGTGGGCTTGGGGATCTCGACATTGACTTGGTAGGCTGGCGAGGTTGTTGTTGGAGAAGCCCGGATCGACCCTTGAAGGGGGAGAGCTCTGGAGGAATGAACCGTCCACCCCATGGCAGTGAATCCTGTGCATATCAGAATGAACGCCAGAATAATGGGAATGGCTTTTCTATAGGTACCCGGTTTTTGAGCTTTCATGGAGTGAAAGTGGGAATGGGGGTTGGGACCACGCTTTCATTGTTGATGAAGCACAGGATGCCCTGTGTCACCCCGTCGGCGACGACGTCCGTTCTTGCAGTGAGAATTTCCCGGTCGAGCAACAGAAAGCCGGTCTCGATGATGGCGGTGATCGTGTTGGGGTCGATTTCGGAGAAGGCGTGATATTCGCGCATGTCGGCGGTGATGCTGCCCGCGTGAAAGGCAAGTCCAGTGGCGCGCTGGTAGCGATCGATCAGGCAGTCGGTCAGGCGCTGGGCGCGGTTCACGTCGCGCGTATCCATGGAAGCTGCCACCTTGAAACCGGTGGCTTGGTCATTGACGTATTCGCACGAGTCATTATGGATGGAAACGAGAGCCACGGCCCGATATCCGTTCAGGCGCGTGTCAAACTCATTGAGCAGATCCACCTGATACCCCTGAGCCACCAGGCTGTCGCGCACCTGCATGGCAATTTCAAGGTTGACATCTGCTTCCGTGAGGGTCACTTCGCCGTTATCGTCCGTGCAGATCGCGCCGGAATCGTTTCCGTTATGACCTGCGACGATCCCGACTCGCAATTGAGGTTGGGGGGTTGTAACGTACGCGCCCGCTCCGGGTTGAGGGGTGAGGATCAGGCGCAGCTGCTCTTTCAGGTTGCGCGCGAAAAGACTGTTCGGCGTCCAGGCGGTGAAGAGCGTCGCGAGAAATATCGCCATCCACGCGATCGTGAGGAAAGCGTTTGCCGGAGGCGGTTTTCTCGCAGGAATGCTCCTTGCCGGTTGAACCGGAGTCGCGGATCCGCGATTTGTAGATTCCATGTTCTATTCATGATATTCTGTATAAAACAAACGCGCAAGGGCAGAAATGTGGAGAAATTTGGGCAAAAAGGAGAATGCGGCGTGCTGCCTTGACGCTGATATGCCATGCCGTTATGATGGAATACGCCAAGGAACAACCCTCTGTGAACGATGCTGCCTCAGAATCATTGCGATCCGTCATGCGTGCCTGGTCTGCCGGGGTGGCGGTGGTGACCGCGATTCATGATAATACGCGTCACGGCATGACCGTCAATTCATTCACCTCCATTTCCCTCGATCCACCTCTGGTCTCCATTTCATTGCAATCCACCTCACGCACGCATGCCATGATCCTTCGATCAGGAGTGTTCGGCCTGACGATCCTCTCGGAAGGGCAGGTTCAGGTATCCGAGCGGTTTGCCGGGAAAAATGGGGATTCGGCCGATCGCTTTTCCGGGCTTGAAATAACGACGCTGGCAAGCGGTTCTCCCTTGATCGTCGGGGGATTGGCGTGGCTGGATTGCCGGGTTTTGCAGACGGTACCGGCCGGCTTGAACACGCTGTTCATTGCAGAAGTGACCGCCTCGCACGTGAATGGGGAGGGCCGTCCCCTGATCTATCACAATCGAGGATACTGGCATTTGGGAGAAGTCTCCTCAGGCGAATGAACCGCGATGGAAAGCGGGAGGGATGATTGAACGAGCCATTAACGGACGCAGAGAGACAAACACTTCTCCGCCTGGCGCGCTCGGCGATCGAAGCCGCCTTGAAGGGCGGTCCTCCTCCAAAAGCGGATCTGCGATCCATGCCGCCGGCCTTGAAGGAGAACGGAGCATCCTTCGTCACGCTTACCATGGATGGGGATCTGCGCGGTTGCATAGGGGCGTTGGAAGCCCATCAACCCCTTGCTCAGGATGTGTGCGAACACGCCGTCGCGGCGGCTTTTCAGGATCCGCGGTTTCCACCGGTCGAGGGGGATGAGCTGGCCAGGATTCGGATCGAAATTTCACGCCTGACAGCCCCTCGACCCCTTGAATACACCAACAGCGAGGAACTTCTCGCAATGCTTCGTCCACATATCGATGGGGTCATTTTAAAGGATGGGTATCGCCGCGCCACTTTTCTACCTCAGGTCTGGGAGAAGATCCCGGATGCGGTGGAATTCCTGGACCATCTATGCCAAAAGATGGGCGCCCACGCGAACCTGTGGCGTACCAAAACATTGCAGGTTCTTACCTATCAGGTCGAAGATTTCCATGAATTGAATTAGAATAATCGCATGACGGAATCCTCCCCAGGCGAGTCGGCGAATTCAACATCGTTTCAGGAAGCGGTGGAAGCGCTGCGGCGCGGGGAGCGAGGCCGTGCGAAGGACCTGCTGACTGCGTTGCTGAGGGCGGATCAGGGCAACGCGAATTACTGGGTGTGGCTGAGCGCAACGATGGAGAGCACCAAGGAGAGAATTTACTGTCTTTT